>JAXDMH010000878.1:0-5298 GCA_034666225.1 Myxococcales bacterium | reverse complement strand
ACCTGGCGATAACCTTCCTGCATCTTCGTCGATCCGGTCTGGCCCGGATCGCCGCCGATGAGGGCATAGTTCCCCTTCGGCACGCTGGCCACCACGGCCTTGGCGGCGGCGATGCCTCCCTCTTTCGGATCGCGACCGATGAAGGCGGCGTGCTTGGCGTTCAGGATGACGTCGTCGTACGACGCCACCGGAATGTTCGCCTTGGTGGCCAGCTTGGCGATGGTGCCGGCCACGTTGAAATCGACGGGCTGGATGACGATGGCGTCGACGCCCTTGGTGATGACGTTCTCCGCCTGCGACACCTGGGTGTTGGGATCATTCTCGGCCGACTGGAAGATCACTTTGAAACCGGCTGCTTCGACGGTCTTCTGGAAGAACGGAACGTCGGCGTGCAGGTAACGAAACGCGGTCTGCTGTTTCAGAAGGAAGGCGATGCGCCCGGTCTTGCCCGGGGTGCAAGCGGCGGTCGCGCGTGCAGGGACGACAGCCCCGGCGACGACAGCGATGGCCACCAGGGTTGCGAGAACCGCACTGCGCGACTGCCGACGGATTTGTCCAGATGTCATGATTGTCCTTTCGCGGGGCGCCTGCGCACTCTGTGGAGACGACGACCAGAGCCCACCGACGGTGCGCGGATGCCGGCAAGCGGGGCGGCACCCATGCGAATCATGAAAACGTCGGGGGGGCTATGCGATGATACCGTTAACATCGGTCTCGCCGGGCCGGCAAGTGAAAACCTTTTGGCCCCTGCGTCACTATGAATAAAACCTAGGCAGTCAGCGCGTCGATGCGCGCCAGCTCCTCCCGGCTGAAATCCAGTTTGGCCAGGGCCGCCACGTTCTGTTCGACCTGCTCCGGGCGCGAGGCGCCCATGACCGCGGAGACCATCCCCTTGTGGCGAAGCACCCAGGCCACGGCCATCTGCGCCAACGTCTGCCCGCGATCGTGAGCCAGCGCGTTGAGGCCGTTCAGGATGCGCTTTTTGTCTTCCTTGGATTTGGAAGCGACCCAGGCGGAGGCCCACTCGCGCGCAGGACGCGTGTCCGCGGGAACGATGCCGTCCTGATATTTGCTGCCCGACAAGAGCCCCGAGGCCAGCGGACAGAAGGCGATCACGCCGATGCCGAGGCGATCGGTGTGGGGCAACAGATCAGCCTCGATCGTGCGCCCCAGCATGTTGTAGTACGGCTGATGGATGGTGATGGGCGCCAGGCCGTCGCGTTCGACGATCTGGTGCGCCGCCTCGACCTGGGCGCCGGTGTAACTGGACAACCCCACGTACAGGGCCTTGCCTTGCTTGACCAGCGTGTCCAGGGCGCCCAGCGTCTCTTCGAAGGGCGTGTTTGGATCCGGCCGGTGAGAATAGAAGATGTCGAAATAGGGCAGGCCGGTCCGCTTCAGCGACTGATCGCAGCTGGCGATGATGTACTTGCGCGAACCCCATTCGCCGTAAGGCCCCGGCCACATGCGATAGCCGGCCTTGCTGGAAATGATCAGCTCGTCGCGCGGCATGTCTTTGAGGATTCGCCCGCAAACGGTCTCGGCGTTGCCGGCCGGGGTGCCGTAGTTGTTGGCCAGATCGAAATGCGTGATGCCGAGATCAAAAGCGCGGAACATGCACGCCTTGGCGACGTCGCCGTCGTGCGTGCCCCCGTAGGTCTCCCAGGCGCCCAGCGAGACGGCGGGCAGCTGTAAGCCGCTGCGTCCGCAGCGGCGGTATTGCATCTTCTGGTAACGGTCGTCGGCGAATGTGTGGGTCGTTGTCTGGGTCATGGGCCCTTCGATCTGTGGTTGGTCTTGCGGCCTGGATCGACGAGCGGGACGATCCCTGCCCTGGCTCCGCACGATTCCCGAACGATCAACTCCGCCTGCAAGACCACGTGCCGGCGGGGACCAGTCGCTTCACCGGTGATGCGGTGGAGCAGGATCTCAGCGGACAAGGTGCCGAACATTTCAGTGGGTTGGTTGATGACGGTCAGGAACGGCGAGAGCACGGCAAGATGCTCCACGTCGTCGAAACAAACCAGAGCGATGTCCTTAGGTACCGCCAACCCCCGTTCACGGACCGCCTGCATCGCGCCCAGGGCGGTCATATTGTTGACCGCGAACACCGCGGTCGGGCGCGCGTCAAACCCCAAGAACTGTTGCATGGCCCCATAGCCGCCCATCCGGTCGGCGGTTGTGCGGATGATCAGCTCGGGCGCCATGGGCAGGCCAGCCGCCTTCAGCGCTTCGGCATAGCCGCGCAAACGTTCGCGCGCCGTCGAGACGTTGTCGGGTTCGACGATGGCGCCGATGCGCCTGTGTCCCACGGAGATGAGATGGTTAATCAAGGTCCGCGCCCCGGCCACGCTGTCGGCCTGGACCAGGTCGCAGGGGAGGCCGGCCACCGATCGATCGATGAGGACGAACGGAAACTTGCGCCGGACAAAGGGCATCAAGTTGGGTTTGGAGCGGTCGCCCACGGGAGCGATCAGCAGGCCCTCCACGCGGTGGGCGATCATGTCCTCCACGTACTGCCGTTCCAGGCCCAGATCGCCCTCGCTGTTGCACAGCAGGAGGCGATAGCCGGCCCGTCGCGCCACGGTCTCGGCGCCGCGAACCACGATGGCGAAGAACGGGTTGACGATGTCAGGAACGATCAAGCCCAGGGCCCCGGTTCGTTTGGACATCAGCCCGCGAGCCACGCCGCTGGGGACAAAGTCCAGCTCGGTCACGGCGCGTTCGACGCGGCGGCGGGTTTCAGGCCGTACCCCGACGCCGCCGTTGATGACGCGGGAAACAGTCATCGCAGAGACGCCGGCACGTTTGGCGACGTCGTGGACAGTGGCGTTCATTGCGGCAGCTTCACCTTCGGATCCGCGACGCCAATTACCGCGATCCGGTGGGGCGGTCAAATGCGCGTTTCGGGTTCTTGACAAAAAGAAATGTTACCGTTAACAAGATAGGCGGTTCGTCGCCGAAAAACGAGCGCTAAACGGTGCGACCGGGGCAATCGGTCCAACCAGTCGATTTGTTTCGAATTTTGCTGCCTGGCGGCTACGCTTTGATCGTCTGTGCATGTGAGGTTTTTTTGATGAATCGGCAGGCTACGGCGTGTCTGGCCGTCTTCGCCCTGGCGGCGTTCGGCGACGGATGCGGTGGCAGCCCGCAAGGTACCGGCAGCAACGGTGGAAGTGGTCCGGGGGATTCAAGCGGCGGCAACACAGGCGCCAGTTCCGGGGGCGGCGGCGGGTCCAGCAACCAGGGCAGCGGCGGCAACGGAAGCAGTGGTTCCGGAGGAACAATCCAGGGCAATGGCGGATTTGATGACGGCAACCTCTTTGCTGATGCAGCAGCGCCCGCGGCGCCGGTCGACGCGTCGATGCCGTCCGGCGGCGACGCCTCCGTGCCGTCAGACGCCAGTGGCCAGGTTTCCGGAGTGGCGGTGAAGATGTTCCCGTCTCTGGGCATCAACCTGTCCTTCACCCAGAACGGGGCCGACGTGACGGTGGTGGCGACCCACAAGGGATGCGGCGCCATGATGATCCAAATTCACGGCGGATTTTCCTGTGACAACACCAGCACCCAGGGCGGTGTCTGGGACGGCAAGCGCGGGGATGGCATTACCGGTCCCATCACCTGCGACGCTTCGCAGACGGGCACGCTGACCTATACCCGGCCGGGCAACGATTCAACCCTGAACTGGACAGTCGGAGACCACAACGCAAAGACGGACGTGACGTATCACCCGATCTTTGTCGATGGTCACTGCCTGACGTTCTTCTGATGAAGGCCGCCATGATTTTTCGTCGAGCCGCGCAAAGGGGTGTCCGATGGTGAAACGACTATTTTCTTGCGCTGAGATCGCGGTGCTGGTCCTGGCGGCCGCGGCAGGTTGCTCGGGATCAATCGATGGTTCTGGTCCCAACACGGGACCCATCATGCCGGGCGGCAGCGGTGGCAACGGCGGTGGCGGTGGGAACCCGATGAAGGTCTGCACGCCCAATGCGTCCCTGGCGCCGACGCGCATCTGGCGCCTCACCGATCAGCAGTACGTCAACGTCGTGGCCCAGGTCTTTGGCGTGCGGATGCCGGCCGAGGTGACCCAGGCGGACACGCAGCCAGCCGATTTCACCAGCACGTCGGAGGCGCCGGAGCTGACGGTGCAGGCGACAACGGCCAACGCCTACGCCACTGCAGCGCACACCGCCGCGGTGGGAGCGGTGACCGCGAACCTGAATGTCTTCTTGCCGTGCGGCACCACGTCGCCGTCGGATACCTGCGTGGAGAAGTTCATCCGCAATCGCGTGGCGCGCGCCTTCGGGCGGCCGGTGACGGATGCGGAGGTGCAGGATCTGCTGGGCATCTATCACACCGGGGTGATGACGGAGAATCCTGCCGCCGGCGTCCGCCTGATCATCGAAGCCACGCTGCAGGCGCCGTCGTTTCTGTACCGGACCGAACTGGGCAGCAACGCGTCCAACGGCAAGGTCAAGCTGACCGCGCACGAGCTGGCCACCGCCATCTCCTTCGTGCTGCTGGACTCTGTCCCCGACGATCAACTCTGGTCGAAGGCGGAAGCCGGTTCGCTGCTGACGCCGTCGGTGCTGTCGGCGGAGATCGATCGCCTGCTGGCGCTGCCGGCCGTGCAGGCCAACCTGGCGGCCAAGGCCGGCTTCTGGCTGGGGATCGAAAAGCTGCGGTCCATCGTCCCCAAGGACCAGATGTTGTTCCCTGAATTTACCGCTGACCTCCAGCAGAGCCTGTACCGGAGCGCGCAGATGTTCGTTCAGGATCTGATCTCGCACGGGACGATGACCGATCTGCTGACGTCAAACCGGGTCTATGCCAACGCCAACATCGCCAAGGTTTACGGCATCCCCGGCGTCACCAGCAACGACCTGGTTCCCGTCGATGTGTCGGGGACCGACCGCAGCGCCGGCATCTTGACCCAGCCAGCGGTGCTGGCGGCCTGGGCCCACCCGAACCGCGGCGACGTGATTCATCGCGGCCTGTACGTCTATTACGCGCTGGTTTGTGGGGCCAAGCTGCCGCCCCCGCCGGACAACGCCACCGCGGTGGCGTCGCGATTCCCGGCCAACGCAACCGAGCGGGAGAAGGCGCAGCTGCGCGCGTCGGCGCCCGAAGGGTGTGGTTCCTGCCACGGGTTGTTCGACCCGCTGGGGCTGGTCAGTGAACGCTACGACGCCATCGGCCGCTATCAGGCCACGGACGCCATGGGGCAAAGCATCGACAGCACGTCGACGCTGAAGAACCTTGGACCGGATCTCGACGGGCCGGTGTCGGGAATGGCTG
>JAXDMH010000877.1:0-3338 GCA_034666225.1 Myxococcales bacterium | reverse complement strand
AGTTCGGGGCGCGCAGCGCGCAGATCATGTGCCTGTCCTGGGCGGCCAACTACCTCATCTTCGGCGGGCGCTATCGGGCCGCCGACGAGCTGATCCGAACCATCGCCGATCTGGCCGGCGACCTGTCCGAGATCGATCTGCAGGCGGTGGCGCTGGTGCACCAGGTTCGTTCGGTGCGCGCGTCAGTCTCGGGCGATCTGGGCGCCTGTCTGGGCGGCATGGAGTCGGCGCTGCTGGCGTTCGAGCAGGGCGGCGACCTTCGGAACGCGTGCGCCATGCGCGCCAACATGGGCTACGTCTACTGCGAGCTGGGCGATTTCGATCGGGCGGACAATGCTCTTCGTCAGGCGCTGTCGGCGGCTGATCGCATGGGGCTGCGCGAGCTGGGCGCGGCCATCCTGCACAACCTTGGTCGGGTGCTGGGCCTGCGCGGTTTCCTCGATGAGGCGCGGGCTTTGGAACTGAAGGCCATCGAGAGCTTCCGGCAGCAAGGCGATCCGCGGCTGGAGGGCGTGTCGCGCGTCTACCTGGCCGAGATCCTGGCGGCGGCGGGCGATCTTGCCGGCGCTGATCGTGAATCGGCGGCGGCCGTGGCGCTGTTGACCGTCGCGCCCGCCTTGCGCGTGGTGGCCCTGGGCGTTCGGGCGCGGGCGCTGCTGGGGTTGGGGCAAACCGACCAGGCGTTCGCCGTGGCGTCCGAGGCCGTGGCCGCTCTGGAGGCACTGGGTGAAGTTGAAGAGGGCGAGTCCAGCGTGCGGCTGATTCACGCCGAATGCCTGGCGGCGCGCGGGGCGCAGGCGGAGGCCATGGCGGCGGTTCTGACCGCGCGCACGCGCTTGCTGGCGCGTGCCGCGCGGATCGGCGAAGCGTCGTGGCGGCAGCGCTTCTTGAGCGACGTGCCGTCCAACGCGCGGGTGCTGGCGCTCGCAGAGCGCTGGCAGCGCGAAGCCGCTTCCGCCCACAGCTAAAGGCGGAGGCGGCTTCGACGCTTGCTGCTCGGTTGCTTGGACGCTACGGGATGATGACGCCCGGGCAGCCGAAGATCGCCTTGATGTCCGTCAGCTTGCCTGCCTTGGCGTCGTCGCAGTACTTGCCGTAAAGCTGCACCGACAGCTTGCCGGTGCCGTAATCCCAGCCGTTCATGTGGGTCGGATCAGGTGGAATTTTCATTCCGCCCGAGGTGACGGCGATGTTGGTCGGATCGGGGGGCGCCGAGCCGAGGCCGAACGAGCAGGAGCCGATCATTCCGCCGATGGTCCCCAGCACGTTGACCAGTTCGGCCGTGCTGGACACCGGGTAGTACTTGGGGTCCATCGCCTGCGGGACGCCGCCAGCGACGGCCATGGCGGTCAGCGTTGTTTGCGCCTCGGCCACGGTCCCGATGCCGACGACGAAGACCGGGATGCCCATGGCGGCGCTGTCCGTCACCGCCTGGATGGCGCCCATGCTGTCGTCCTCCGAACTGCCTCCGCCTGGGAGACAGTTGGGAAGGCCGTCGGTGGCCAGCAACAGAAACTTGGGATTGGGATCCGCCAGGGTCGCCATGTACATGCTGGCGCCGGCGACCGCGGTGCGGGTCGGGGTTCCACCGTTAGGATTGGAGGTCATGATCGACGCGCCGATGGCCGCGGCATTCATGGGGGCGATCGGCACCGCGGGCATGGCGCCCACACCGCAATTGCCGGCGTCGGGGAAGTACTTTAGCCCCCAGCGAATCTGGGTTTCGGTCTGCATAACCACCTGGTTGATGGCGGCGGTCATCTGCGCCCACTTGCCCATGGCGGCGCAGCCGCCGCGCCCGCAGGACATACCGTCCGCTGACTGGTCCATCGATCCCGATTTGTCCTGAACGATCATCAGGTCGGGTGGGACCTTCTGCAGGCCGAACGTCTTCATGCCGCAGTTCGGACCGCCGGTGGGATCTTTGATCCCGCCCGTGCCGCTGGCTCCTCCACCGCCGCTGGTATTTCCACCGCCGTTATTGCCGGTGCCGGTGCTCCCGGTCTTGATTCCCGAGGTGGTGCAGCCGAGCGCCAGTGCCGCCGACAGCGATAACACTCCAATCCTGAGCAGCATATTGCCTCCCGATTTGATTTGCGATCCTACGGAATGACCACACCCGGACAACCGAAAATAGCCTTCACGTCTTTGATCGTTCCCGCTTTGGCCTTGTCGCACCAGGTGCCAAACAATTGAATCGACGTTTGCCCGGTCCCGTAATCCCAACCGTTTGAATGGCTGGAATCCTTCATTATGCGCGCACCATCGGCGGTTACAGCAATATTGGTCGGGTCGGGCGGTCGCGAGCCCAGGCCGAAGGTGCATGACGCGATCTGTCCGCCAATCATGGTCAACGTCGAGACCAGGTCGTCCTTGTTGCTGACCGGATAGTACTTGGGATCGCCCGCCCGTGGGCGCATTCCGGCGGTGGCCATCTGGGACAGCGTCAGGTCGGCGACATCGCCGGTCGTGGCGATTCCGATGACGAAGGTGGGAATGCCCATGGCCGCCGCGGCGGCGACCGCCTGGATTGAACCCATCTCGTCGGGCGTCGACATCCCGGCTCCCGGATCCAGACAGTTCGGCTGACCGTCGGTGGCCAGCAGGATGTATTTGGGATTGGGCTCGGCCAGCGACGCCAGGTAGGAGGCGCCGCTTTGCACGGCCACGCGCGTCGGCGTGCGACCGGCCGCGGTGGTGGTTTGAATCGATGTTCCGATCATGGCGGCATTCATGGCGGCGATGGGCACCGACGTTCCATCGGTGACCGTACAGACCTCATCATTCGGAAAATATTTCAGGCCCCATCGAATTGTCGTCTCGGTTTGCCCGACCACCTGGTTGATGGCCGCGGTCATGTCGTCCCACTTGGAAGTCTGCTGGGCTCCCACGGCCTGATTCATCGATCCCGACTTGTCGAGAACGACCAGCAGGTCGGGGGGAATCTTGTCGAGGCCGAAGGTGGTCATTCCGCAAACAGGCGCGTCCGGTCCTGGTCCCAGGTTGCCGCCGCCGGCGCCGCCGGCGCCACTGCCCCCGCCACCCGTCGTCCCGGGGTCACCCGACATTTTGAGTCCTGCCGTGCAACCACCGATGACCGCCACCCCAGCGCAGATTCCGATCAATGCCCTCGCGCGTGGCATGCGGACCTCCGAGGTAAATCACCTTCATTAGTAACACCAGCGTGGGGTCCTTAACCAAAAAAAGGGATGCGCATTTGCGACGAAGCGCCGAGGGGGACAGAAAGCCAATAATCGTTGATGGTTGCGACCAAAGCGGCGCGGCAGCAATCTTCGCGCCAAAGTCGTTTGCGGGTCGCGTCGTCGTTGTTGAAACTT
>JAXDMH010000876.1:0-3317 GCA_034666225.1 Myxococcales bacterium | reverse complement strand
TTTGACGATGGTCCCCTGGGCGTCGAAGCAGATGTTGCACAGCGAACCGTCGACCCGCTGCAGTTGATAGCAGTCGATCATCGGCGTCATGTCGCTCTTGCCATAGCAGCCCTGGCGCACAGTCTTGCCGGTGGCGTCGTTGCAGACGACGCAGATCTGCTTGCCGTCGTCGGTCATACTGCAACCAGCGCCGCCCTTGCCGGTACCGGGGGTGGTGGTGGTGCCCGCACTGGGGCCGGTCGGGGTCTTGCCGTCGCCCGGTCCCGGTTTTGCGGTGCCGCCGCTGGGACCCATGGTGCCTGGGTCGCCGGTTGAACCTTGCCCCTGGCCCGACGCCTCTCCCGGCATCCCGGCCGACGCGGTTGATCCACCGGTACTTCCCTTTGCGCCGCCGGTCGGATCTTTGCCAGTCAAAGGATCAGTGCCCAGCGTCGGATCGTTGCTGCAGCCGGCAAGGGTCAGAGCCAGACAGACCGCGCCGAAAGCCAGTGTGCGGCGAACGACGGTATTTGGTTGCGGCATGGAAACCTCCCTAATGTGCAAAGTGGGTGAGTGCGTTCATCGGGATTAGTCTGGGCAGCGGGCACAAATCGAAATTCTTTTTTTCATCACATCATGGCGCCCGCGTCCGCCGGTGTGCCGGCGCGCGACGCATCGCAATCGTCGAAGGTCGGCTTGCCGTCGACGGCAAAACACTGCAGGCAACTTCCGCCGACGTCGGACCACGCGCAGCTGCGGCAGTACTCGCCGCTGTCGCTGGTCTTCACCGGCGGATCGCATTTGAGACAGGCCATGGTCATCATCCCGTCGGCCGTCACGCACAGAAGGCAGGTCGTATCGCCGGTCGGCACCGCCTTGCACACGGGCGCCGCATCGATCGCGGTCATGGCATCGGGTTCCGCAGCTGGTGTGCAAGACGACTTGATCACCATCCCGTCCGGCCCATAGCACAGCTGGCACTGCGAACCGTCGCTGCGTGTGACCGTCTCGCATTTGGTCGTCGGCGCCACGTCACCGCCGCTGGGCCCGTCCGTCGGCACCACCAGGTCGACGAACTTGGTTCCACATCCGACCCCGGCCGCCAGCGCCAGCGCCAAAAACAAGAACCTTGCGCGCGACATCAGGGCCCACACGCTGCCTTTCGCCGCGTGGCCAGCGCCGCGTCGGGACCGCCTGGATATCTGCGCAGATATTCGTCGACCAGCGACCGCAGCGGCAGACACTGGGGAGACGGCGGTGCCAGGTGAACCAGCCAGCCCAGCGCCATCGCGTCGCGGCTGGAATCGGGGAAGCGGGCGCGGAAGGTCTCCAGACAGTGGCGGGCGTTCACGGCGTCGCCCGATCGGACCTGCACCTCGCAGCGTAGAAAGCGCGCCGGTTCGCGCAGCGCCGGCTCGCGATCGCTGGCCAGCAGCGCGTCCAGCCACTGGGCGGCGCGCGCCTGGTTGCCGGCGCGCACGGCCAGCTGCGCCAGCTCGTACCGGGCGACATCCGCCAGCGGGCCGCCCCCACCGAGAGCCACCACCTGTTCCAGTGCGCGCTCGGCGCCGGCTGTGTCTCGACGGTGCATGGCTGCCTCCGCGTCGCGGTAGATTCGTTCCGCTGACGGTGGGGGCGGCGGTGACGGCGGTGAAACACCCGGCGGAACCAACGCGGCGCTGGGGCGAGGCTGGGCGATGGCGACGACGGTGGATGTCGGGACCGGCGGTCGCTCCGTGGGTGGCGTCAGCACTGGCGGTGCCGGCGTTGCTGCCGCTGGTGCGGCCGGAGCTGCGAATACTGTCGCTGCTGCCGGCACCGGCGGTGCGGCGGACGATCGATCGGCCGCCTCATGATCGGCCAGCAGCGCCGCGGTGGCCGCCGGCAGGTTTTGCACCGATGCCGTTCCGCTGGTCCAGCTTTGTCCCGCCGACACCACCCGCGGGGGGCCTTCCGACGGCTGCACCACCACCCGTCCCTGCGCCACCGACACCCGACTCTGTTGCCCGCGCACCTCGACGGCAAACAGCGTTCCCACCACCTCGGTGACCGCGCCCGGTGAATGGATGCGCAGGCGTCCGGTGCGGCGATGAACAAAGTCCGCGACCAGCGTTCCGGCGTCCAGCCCGACGTCCAGCACGTCGTCGACCGCCGACAGAACCGACACATCGCCGGGCCCAACCAGGCTGACGCGGGTTCGCTCGCCGACGCGCGCCCGCACGGTCGTGCCGGCGGCGGTCTGCAGATGCTGAAACCGCTGATTGACCAGACGTCGCCCGCCCACGGCGTTGCGGCCGGCCGCGATCACCCGATAGGGTGCGATCAGCGCGGGCGGCGGCGCAGCGACGGTGGAGGCGCCGGGCAACGGCGGAACCTTGGGGGCAGCGACGGTGTCGACGTCTGGTCGCCGCGTTTCCTCCGCCGGCCGATCGACGGCCACCGTCGGCGCCGGCGCAGGTTGGTGATTGATCGTGCGATTGCGATGGTTCCCCTGTCGACCGACGACGCTGGTGAGCACCAGCGCCGCCGCGCCAGCGCACGCCAGCGCCACCAGCGCCGCCCGCCAGGCCGGCCGGCGCAAACCCGCATCTGCCCGGTGGTCGGGCGATCGCCGGGCCGCCGATTGCGAGGCCAGTTCGTCGATCGCCGGCGCCAGCCGGGCCAGGATGCGCGCCCTGCGCACGTCGTCCAGCGGCGGCGCTCCGGCGGCGTGCGCATCGGCCCGCGTCGCCTCCAGATGCGCTTTCATCTGCTGGCAATTCGCGCAGCGTGCGACGTGGCGCTGGACGCGTATCAGCCGGGTGGCGTCGTCCGCGTCTTGGGCGTCTTGGCCCCCCCCGCCCAGCAGCAGAACCTCCTCCGCTTCCTGGCAGGCGGCGCCGGTCGCGCTGTGCCGGATGCTCATGATCGCCTCCAGGGCGAAGGTCGCGGACGCTCGGTCAGCGCCTTCAGCTCGCGGTGCGCGTGCCGCACCCGCTGCGCGACAGCGGCGGGCGTCGCGTCGGTCAGCTCGGCGATCTCATCCAGCGACAGCCCTTCCACCACGCGCAACAGAAACGCGATCCGCTTCTTGGGCTTCAGGCGATCCAGCGCGGCGAACGTGGTGGCCAGACGCTGGCGCTCCGCCGCGCGCTGTTCGGGCGAGGCGTCCGCGTCCATCAGCTCGTCAAGCTGTTCATCGGGGATGGCCGCGGGACTGCGGCGCCGGCGCTTGAGGTGATCGCTGGCGGTGTTCAGGACAATTCGATACAGGAACGTGCGCAGGCTGGCGTCACCGCGGAAACGGGGCAGGGCGCGAAACAGATCCAGAAAAATCTGCTGCAGCAGATCCTCTCGCT
>JAXDMH010000875.1:0-22659 GCA_034666225.1 Myxococcales bacterium | reverse complement strand
GACGTCGACGTCACCGCCGATGATTCGATCGAGACCACGCCTGACGACGAGGCGCACGTCCGCCTGGCCAGCATCGCCAATGTGGTGCTTCGGCAAGAGACCCGCCTGGTGGACATCGGCACGCGCGCTGGACAGGTCGAGCACATGCGCTTGGCGAAGGGCAGCGTCCACCTCAAGGTGACGAAGCTGGCCGCCGATCGGCGCTTTCATGTGGTCACCCCCGACGCTGACGTGCAGGTGCGCGGCACCGAGTTCGACGTCAACCTGATCCCGGAGCCGACACCGCACACCTGCGTTCGGGTGCAAGAGGGGTTGGTTCAGGTGACCGCCGGCGCCGACGCCAAGTTGGTCGCCGCCGGGGAAACCTGGGGTTGCGAGCCGGGGACTCAAAAACCGGCAGCGGCCGTCATCAACCACGCGCCGTTGCGTCCGGAACGACGGGCACCCACCGCCGCCTCGATTGCCAGCGATCTCAGAATTCAAAACGAGCTGTTCCAGCGCGCGCTCAGCGACGAGCGGGCCGGACATTTTGAAGCGGCCAGCAGCGTCTACCGCGCTTTGTTGCGCCGCTATCCGACGGGACCGCTCGCCGCGCAAGCGGTGGCAAATCTGGCGGCCATGTCGCGCGATCGCTAGCCCGACAGCGCCGGTCCGCGAAGGCGTGTTACGATCCGCCAGGGTCTTCGTGGGATGATCTTACCGCCTTGCGTGTCCATTGAACTTAACGCCAATCAGCCGTCGCTGAGCAGCGCCGCCATCGTCGAAGAGCGGTGCGGCGCCATCCTGGGCAAGGACCGCTGTCACGTCTCCCTGGGCAGCTCGCCTTCGCAAGAAGCGACAGCGAGCTGCTGGGTGGCAAGCATCGACGCCGCCAATGATGTCCCGCTGGTGGCGACCGTCGTGCTTCACAATCCCGCCCGTCCCGAAAGGCGAGACGTGGAACGGAGCGTGGAATTTCGCCAGCGAGACGCTCCAGCCGATCGCTGGGCCACGCTGGGTCTTCTCATCGCTGCGCTGGTCACCATCGAGGAGCATTCCGCCACGCCCCCGCCACCCGCGGACTCGCCGGACGCCGCACAACGACTGCGCGACGCGCAGCGGGCGGCCGCTTTGCTTCGTGCAACGGAGCAACCGCCGCCGGCGCCGCAGAAAATCGCCGTCGATATACGAGCGTCTGCGTTGTTGGCCGCGGGAATGGTCCCCGGCACCGCCTGGGGCCTGCGGGGCGAGGTGGCCATCGGCACCCGACGCCTGGCGGGGCTGGCGCGGTTCTCTTACCTGCCCAGCCGCAGCGAGACGGCCCCCACCGCCCCTCGGCAAGGCGGGGATTTCCGGCTCTGGGCTCCCGGCGTTGGCCTGTGCTGGAAGAGCGGTGAGGCGCACCGTCTGTCGATGCGGATCTGCGGCGGGGGCGATCTGAACATCACCGCCGGCCAAGGGTTCGGCATCTCCGAGCCTGCCCAGCATACGGTGCAGTGGGGTTCGTTGTGGGCCGGGGTCGGGGCACAGCTGCGACTTTTTTCACACGCCTTCGTGGTGGCCGGCCTGGAGGGGACCGCCGGCATCGAACGGCCCAGTTTCACCCTGAACAGCGGCGACCTTTACACGGTGCCACCGGTCGGGGGCTATGCATCGCTGGGGTTGGCCGTACCCTATTGAGTCAAGACGCTGTAACCATTCGTCCTTTCCCGATGAGCCAGGTGGGCCCCAGAAGATTCGACCTTCTGCCGATAACCGCAATGAAAAACGAGTCTTAGGATATTGACGATATCGTAGACAATTGTGTCAGATCCGCGGTACTAAAAGGATACACTTAAGCACAGCCTGGAACGGAAGCGGTCGGCGGGGTTTCGATCCGAACGGTGTGGCGGGTGGCGATTCAAGGGCGCGATTGACGGTGACGTGCAGGGCGCGTGATCGATACCGGGGTTGGGGCGGTACAAAGTAATTGCTCGGACATCGAAAGTGATTTCGCCTTTCGTCTTGCGAGGAGCCCCGATGAAGATTGAAACGACTGAGACCCACCAGACGTTCGTGCAAAGAGGCTTTCGGTTCGGATTGCTCAGTTGCGGCGCCTTCTTGGTTGTCATGACCATCGGCTGCACGGGCAGCATCGCCGGTGATCCGAATGGTGGCCCCCCTTCCGGTAGCGGAAACACCAGCGGAGGAGGGGGAGGAAACACCATCACCCCTCCGCCCCCCGGAACGGATGTCGGCCGCGTGGAGATCCACCGCCTCAACAACCTCGAGTACGCGAACACCATTCGCGACCTGGTTGGCGTCGAGGCAAATACGGCGAACTTCAACAGCTCCGACGGTAAGGGCGACGGCTTCGACAACATCGCCTCGGAGTTCGGCGTCACCGACGAGCAGTACGCCAGCTATTTCAACTCGGCTGTCGACATCTCGGACCGCGTCTTCGCGGACATGACCGCGTCGGCGCGGATCCTGAGCTGTACGCCGACAGGCGCGACCGACACCGCGTGCATCAAGTCCATCATCCAGACCTGGGGCCTCAAAGCTTGGCGACGCCCCATCAAGGACAACGAGATCACCGACCTGACCAAGCTGGCGACCGACGCCATCACGGCCGGCGAAACCGGAGCCGGCGGCGTCAAGCAGATCGTCAAGAGCATGCTGGCTTCGCCGAATTTCTTGTTCCGGATCGAATACGATCCAGATCCGGCGTCGAACAAGGCTCACCAATTGGATCCTTACGAGCTCGCCTCCCGGCTGTCGTATCTGCACTGGAGCACGATGCCGGACCAGACGCTGTTCGACCTGGCGGCGAACGGCAAGATCATGAACGACGACACGATCCTCGCTCAGGTGGATCGCATGCTGGCGGACGCCAGAGGTCAGTTGTTCATCCAGCGCTTTGGTGGACAGTGGCTGGGAATGGAGACGCTGCTGACGCACCAGGTGGAACCGACCGCCTTCCCGACCTTCGACGAGCCGTTGCGCCAGGCGATGTACAAGGAAGGGCTTCTGTACTTTCAGGAGTTCCTCCTCGGCAGCGGCAAGATGAAGGACTTCTTCACGACCAAGGTGAACTTCGTCAACGCCCGGCTGGCCAAGATTTACGGCGTCTCCGGCATCACCAGTGACCAGCCGACCAGACTCAACAACATGGCCGCCAATCGCGTGGGCTTCATGGGCCTGGCGGGGTTCCTCACCCAGTCCTCCTACGCCTATCGCACGACGCCGACGCTGCGCGGAAAGTGGGTGTTGGAAAACCTTCTTTGCCAGGAGATCCCGCAGCCGCCGAATGACGTGCCAAAGCTGGATCCTGAGACGCCCGCCGGCATGATGATGGGTCAGTCGGAGAACGTGCGGATTCGCCTGGAAGCGCACCGCGCCGATCCGAAGTGCGCCGCTTGCCACGCCGTGCTGGATCCCATCGGCCTTGGCCTGGAGACCTTCGATGCCATCGGCCAATACCGCCAGAAATACCTGAACGGAGACACCATCGATCCGGCGGGCGTTTACGACGGCAAGAACTTCACCGGGCTGGATACCTTGGCGACGATGTTGTCAGACCCCTCGAGCAAGTACGTGGAGCAGCTGACCGACTGCGCGACCAAGAAGCTCCTCACGTACTCCTTGTCGCGAACCTTGGACGCCACCGACCCGTTCATCAAGAGCATCGGCTTTGCCTGGGGCGGCGGCAGCATGAAGGACCTCCTGAAGAAGGTTGTCCTGAGCTCGCCCTTCCGGTTCCGGCACGGCGAACCGTAAGGGCGCTCGCTGCGCTCGCTGCGTGGAAGGGGGCTGCTGCCCCCTCCCACGGGCCCTCCGCAGCGCCTCTCGCAAGGAGGGCCGGCGCGGCAAAGCCGCGCCTCCTGACTGAAATATCGGCGCGGCCGGATCGGACGGAAAAGCCGACCGCTTCGACCGAGGTTATTTCGGTGGCAGCGACGGGGCGGTGCTTGATGAGTCGCGCAGGGCGGCGTCGGCTTGGGCACCTTCGATCTCCTGCTCGGCGGCGCCCAATCGACGTTTCACGGTCGAGAGCGAAACGTTGAGCTCGGCGGCGATCTCGTCGAGGCGGAGGCCTTCCACGCGGCGCAGGAGAAAAGCGGTGCGGGATTCGTCATGCAAGCGATCCACGGCTGCATAGGCCGCCTTCAACTCGGCGGCCACTTCCGGCGAGACCGTGCGCGCCACCAGCGCCTCCAGGTCAGCGGGATCGCGGTTGAGCAGGCCCAGGCGCGACAGCAAGTGCCGGCGCCGAAAGACCTTGTGCGCGGTGCCAATGACGATCGCCGACAGCCAGGAAGCAAATGCGGCCGGCACCTTCAGCTTGTCCAGCGACTGCAACGCCTGCGTAAAGCTGTCCTGGACCAGATCGTCCAGATCGGAATCCTTGCCCATCAAGGCCAGCGCAAGAGCGCGAACTCGCGGAGCGTGACGGCGAAAAAGCATCTCCAGCGCCTCGACCGCGCCGCGTTGAGCTTGAACGACAAGCGCCGCGTCGGTGGGCCCGTTGCCCGATGTTGCCATGGCCATCCGCATTAGAGTTTCCCTGCCTGGCCCCTGCTGCGACGCCGCCCTGGTTGACTGCGTCGGAGCCGCTGCCGCCTGGCCGCAGCGCTCATCTTCAGTAGAGCCATTCCCAACGTCTTAATAGACGAGGTCGTCTGAACAGCCAGGCAACTAAAGTGATGGGGGTGTGGCCCATTCTTGGCCGGGGACGGTACACAGGGCGACCGCCTGGGTAACTGGACCAAATTGTCGCGTTCATACCGTCAATCGGTTGGACCACCCGTTCAAGCGCGGTTCCGATCGACCGCTGCTGCGCGATAGGGCCGTCTCGGTTAGGCTGTTTCTAACAGGTGAAGGAGCCATGCCCTAACAGGTGAAGGAGCCATGCCCACCAGCGGCAAGACCGACGAGTGGACGCTGTACGCCGACCATCGAGCCCACTTCACGGCCGCCGTGCTGGCGGCGGCGCCTGAGCAGAAAGGCAGCCTGTGCTTGCTGGGCGCCGGCCGATGCAACGACGTCGATCTCATTAAACTGCTCGAGCGTTTTTCGGAGATTCATCTGGTCGACATCAACGCCTCCGCGCTGGGCGAAGCTGTTGCCCGGGCGCCGACCACCGCGCGCGCGCGGCTGCACTGTCACGCGCCCCTGGATCTGTCCGGCATGTCGACGCGATTGACCGCCTGGAAGAAAAAACCGCCCACCTTCGCCGAGGTGGAGGCGCTTGCCGCCGCGACGGTCACCGCCGTCACCAGTCGTCTGCCCGGCCATTTTGATGTCGTGGCCTCGGCCTGCGTTCTCACGCAAATGTCTTTCCAGCTCACCGAGAGCTTGGGCAATGCACATCTGATGCTGGGTCCCATTCGTCAGTCGCTGCTGGTAGCGCACCTGGGAACGCTGCTGGGACTGACCGCCGCCGGCGGACAATCGCTGCTGGTCAGCGATCTGACGTCGTCCAATGTTTATCCGCTGGAGGCTCTGCCGCCGGGGCGCGCGCTTGGCCAGGTGATGGACGACGTCGTCGAACGAAACGCTTTCTATCTCATCGCCAACCCCACGCTCATCAAGCGCCTCTTGCGACGAGAACCAAGCTTGCGCGATCGCGCCGCAGAGCCGGCGTTGATCGAGCCCTGGTTGTGGACGGGCGCCTTTGACCGAACCTACCTGGTTTACGGCCTCAGGCTCAGCCTCGTTTGACGGGACGGCGGCGCCGGATCAAAACGACCAGGGCGCCCACCCAGGCGCCAGCCGACCAGATGGTGGCCTTGGCGCCGTGGCCTGCAACGGCGCATCCCATACCAGCCGACACACCGGACTGGTCAGGACCTGAGTTCCCGATGCTGCCGCCATTGCCGTTGATGCCGCCACTGCCGCCTGTGGTCGGCGGAGAGGCGACGCTGCCGCCGCTGCCCGTCGCTCCGCCGGTACCCTGGCCTGACGACGCGTCCTCAGTAGTTACCGGCGCGTCGGCGACTGCGCCGCCGGTCTCGCTGGCGGGGGCGTCGAGCGTGCCGCCGTCGCTTGAACCGGCGGTGTTCAGAATGCTGGGGTCGTACGTCGAACCCGCGGACACCTGCACCATCGAAATGCGCACCTTGGTCGGCGTCGTCGCGTCTTTGAGAGCGGGAAAATTGGAGATGTGACCCGAGCCGCTGCCGTTGATGGTGTAGACCAGATCGACTTCCTTGACGCCGTGGTCCCATTGCAGCGTGGTGTTGTTGTAGAAGGTATGCATGTCGGAGTCTTTTTCGTAGACGCCGACCTTGGTGTAATAGTCCGTGTACGGGCAACCGTAATTACCGACGTTGGCCACGTAACAAAGCGCCCAACCGGCCTGTTGTGTGCCGGGCGGTTTTTCGATCACCTCGGCGCGAATGTGCACCTTGCCGTCGCGGTAATTGACCGGACTGATCCAATTGGCTGGTCGGCTCTTGTTTAGCCAATTCTTTTCCGTCACGTAATAGTGAGACTTGGACGGCGTCGCCGTAATTGCGTCGTTCCAGGTATACGTGAACGTGGCATCGAACAGCAGGAACTGCTCCGCGCGTGCCGGGCCCGGCAGCGCCGTCAAAATCGCCAGCAACAAGGCGGCAAACAGGGATCGCGAACAGGGTTGGGACAAGGGGATGGCGAATCGCATTCCACGCCTCCGGCGAAGCCACAACGATCGGGACCAAAGACAATCCAAAGTCCGCGATGAATCTTCAGCATAGGAAAATTTCGGGAATCCCGCAAGGTAAACCGGTTCACCGGCGCAATGTGATGAGACGAAATAGGACGCCGGCCAGTGACATTGCCGATCGGGAAATCGCTCAATCAGGGACGCGACAATCCGACAAAATAGACATCAAGGAAAACCGGAAATTCGGAAGCCGCAACGGCCTCGTTTGAAGGGGCCGCTTCCATTTCTTGGGTCGCCTGTTTGAGTTAAGGTGCGACTCCACCAAGGAGGACCTATGCGAATCGAACGGACCATTGCTACCTGTGCACTGATGACTCTGCTCCCCCTCGCGGCCCGCGCTGAAGACAAGGCCCCGGCGGCCAAACCGGCGGCAGCTGCTCCGGCCGCGGCCGCGGCCAAACCAGCAGCGCCCGCCCCGAGCGCCGCGGCCGCTCCTGCCGCCGCGCCTCCGGCTGCCGCTGCACCCTCCCCCGAGCTGGAGGCGTTCATGAAAGGCTTCGAGGGCAACTGGAAATGCGACACCAAGTTCGCCGCCAACGCGTTCGGCCCCGGCTCGCCGGAGCTGGCCGTCAAATCGTCCGTCAAGATCAAGAAGGACCTGAACGGATTTTGGTACCGCGGCGAGTACGAGATGAAGAAGACGAAGACCACGCCGGCAATGAGGGGGTACTTCTTTATCGGCTACGATCCGGGCACGAAGCAGGCGCTGATCACCGGCATGGACACCATGGGTGGGCTGGCCAGCGGCACCGGTAACATCACGGGCGATTCGGCGACCTTCGTCGAAGAAGGCTTCATGATGGGACAGAAGAACAAGTCGCGCGAGGTGATGGAAAAGAAGGACAAGGGAGTCCTGCACAAGTTCGAACTGGACATGGGCAAGGGCTTTCAACCCATGGGCGAGGACAACTGTAAGAAGTAACGACACTGAGCCGCCGGGACGTTTGGACGTCCCGGCGGGATCGCTATCGGAGGACGACCGGGAGCGGGAAGATCGCCCGCCCCTTCCGTTTTATCTGAACGACGATGAATGCCAATCGTGGCGGCGGGGGGCGCCACGGAGATGATCACCCAGGAGGTGGATGATGTCCGTCGACGACACGCGAAATAAGCTTGGGAAAAAGCCGGCCCGGCACGATCCCCGAACGTTGCAGATGGCGAATTACCTGGGGATAACTCACTTGCCCGACATCCCCGCCACCCGAGACTGGACCGGCAAGGCCACGGCCGCCTGGGGCATGATGCTCAACGACCAGCTCGGCGACTGCACCTGCGCGGCTGCGGCTCACATCACGCAGGTCTGGAGCGCCAACGAGGGTCCCATCGAGATCACTCTTCCCGACGCGGAGGTGCTGAAAGCGTACGAAGCCGTCGGTCATTACAAGCCCGGCAATCCCGCCAGCGACCAGGGCGCCGTCGAGATGGACGTTTTACGGTACTGGCGCAAGCACGGCATCGGCGGTTACAAGATCAAGGCGTACGTCGCGCTGGAGCCGAAGAACCACGAGCATATCCGGGCGGCGGTGAATCTCTTCGGCGGCTCGTACATCGGTGTGGCCTTGCCGGTGTCGGCGCAGAACCAGAAGGTTTGGTCAGTGCCGCCCGGAGGAGCTACAGGCAAAGGCGCCGCGGGTTCGTGGGGCGGACACGCTGTTGTCGTCGAGGCGTATGACAGCCACGGCCTGACTTGCATCACCTGGGGCCAGAAAAAGCGGATGACCTGGTCTTTCTGGGACACCTATTGCGACGAGGCTTATGCCGTGCTTTCCGACATATGGGCGCCGAAAGCCAAGCAGGCCCCATCCGGATTCGATTTCGCAACGCTTGAAACCGATCTGAAACACGTCACCGGCTAGTGCCTGGCTGGGGGTACAGGAGGGTCAATCCTCCTGAACCTTGATGGTGACGTTCCAGGCTTTGGCGAGCCAGTCGAGCGGTTCGGCCTCGGCGGGTCCGACGGCTTCGGCGCCGGCGGCTTCCAGCACGGTCCCGAAAATCAGCTCGCGCGCCTCCTGCCGCGTGATCGTGGTCAGGAACTGGCGAAAACGCTCGCGGTCGGTCGCGAACGTCTCTTCGTAGGTATCCAGCGCTTCGGTGTAGGAGTCGTCGCCCACGTCTTCGATGATTGCCTCGATGTGCTGCACTTCCTCGTCGGAGACATTGCCGTCGCTGGTTAGCAAGATCTTGGTCAGGCCGACCAACGCCACACGCTCGTCCCGGGTCAGGTCCGTCAGTTCCATGGTGCCACCATAAAGCGCGGCGCGCGGGCGTCAAGCGCAGACGGCTAGCCCATCGTCTCAAGCACCGACCGGGTCACCTGATAGCGCAGCGGCTGACCGGTGTCCCAGGCGATGAATTCTTCGATGGCGCAGTCAGCAAGACGGGTGACCTCGTCGCCGATGGTCCCTCCCACGTGGGGACTGATGATGACGTTGGGCATGGTCCACAGCGGAGAATCGACGGCTGGGGGCTCGGGAGAGGTGACGTCCAGGAGCGCGGTCAGATCGGGACGCTGGCGCATCACGGCCGCCAGCTCGTCCTCCACCACCTGGGCGCCTCGGCCGCTGTTGATGAACGTGGCGCCGTCGCGCATGGAGGCAAACAGCGAACGGGCCAGCATCGCCTTCGTCGACGGCAGATCGGGAACGTGGTTGCTGACGATGAATGACCGACGGAAAAGCTCGTCCAGCGCGACCTTCTCGACGCCGAGATCCTGGGCCCGGGCAGCGGTCAGGTGGGGATCGCTGGCCAGCAACCGAAAGCCGAACGGACGAAGGTAGGCGATCAGTCGCTGCGCGATCCAGCCGGTGCCGATGAGGCCGATGGTCTCGCCGGCGGCCCCGGGTCGCCAGAAATCCTTGGCCGCCGCAACGTCACGTCCGGCTTGATATTGACGAACGCCGCGAAAGTACCCGCGGCAGGTGAGAAGAATCTGCGCCAGCACCAGCTGCGCGGTGGCGATGGCGTTGATGGCCCAGGCGGACACCAGCACGATGTCGTGTTCGATCAGCGGTCGGGCAAACGCCTTGACGTTGCCGGCGGCGTAGAAAACCGCGCGCAGGTTGGGCATCGCCGCGAACGCGGCGTCGGTCAACGCCGGCATCCCCCAGGTGGCGAAAATCACCTCGACTTCTTTCAGTGCCGCCGCGTGCTGCGAAAAATTTCCGGCGTTCACCACCACCGGATACAGGTCGGTCAGGTCGGCGATTCGCTGGCGCCGGCTCTGGCCGAAGACGTCGCCATCGCGCGACGGGTAATCATGGAAAAGAGCCGCCTTTCGCACCGGGACGACCTAGGGCGGATTGTCGAGGTAGTCGTGTTCGCGCCATGGCGTGGTCAGTTGACCCAGGCAACGGTTCACGGTCTTCTTCGCTTTCATCGTTCTAATTGCCACCCAGACAGGTGGGCTGAAACTTACACGGGTACGTCGTCGATCCGCTGCGCGTGGCCAGCACCACGCCCACCGCGCCGGCCACCACGACCCCGGTCACCACCCCCCAGAACCAGGCCCGTTTGTAGATCGGCCGCGATGGTTCCGTCGGTGCCTCGCCCGAGGGCGTCGTGGTCAACAGCGGTGTCGGCTCGACCACCACCGGATCGGGCGTCTTGGTCAACGCAGGCGGCGGCGCCAGCAGCGGTGGCGTGGTCGGCGCCTGCAGCGTGGCCTGCAACTCCAGTTTGGTACCGGCTTCACCACGAACGGCTCGCGTCCAGGGAGGGCCGACCCCCGACGGTGACTGAACCACCACCTGGTGTGGCCCCGGGTTGACCACGGCGGGCCGCGACAATGGGGTGCGCCCCTCTTCGACCCCGTCGATCAAGACGACCGCTCCGGGAACGTCCGAGGTGATTTGCACCTGCGTGACGTGCGGGCGGAGAGCGTCGATGCGCACGCGCGCGTCGGCGCGCCGGGCCGGCGAGTCACTGGTCGCTTCGTCGATATAGATGCGGTAGGCGCGGATGGCCTCGGCGGGGCGGTCCAGCCCTTCCTGCGCCAGACCGATGTTGAACTGAATCTTGGCGCTGGCGACCAACCGATAGGCGTCGGTGAACTTTTCCAGCGCTGCGCTGAATTCCTTCTTGTCCAGCAGCTTGGCCCCTTCCAGCAACAGCGCGGTGGCGCGTTTCTTGTCGGCCGAGGTGTCGGCGCGGGAGGACAGAGGCGAAGCCAAGGTCAACGCAATGACGGCAGCGGTCACGACGAACAGGGCAACGCCCCGGCGATTCCCGGGGGCGGCTGTTGGCAATTGGTTCATCCACATGGGTCCCAATAGGTAACCCAACAGCTGAATGACATGCGCAGATATTTTTGTGGCGCGGACTGCCGCAACGGGCCGGACCAGGCAAAAAAGATCGGGGAAATTCCGCAAAAATACGCGCTGAACCGCACCCGGAAGGTCCGTGGACTGTGATATTGATTCGCTTGGGATGCGTCCGATGTGGCTAGATCGGCAAGGACGCGAGGCCCGGTTGCCAGAACCGGTCAGGGGAAAATTCTGGCATGTGTCAGTTGGCTTGCTCGGTCTCAGCGTGGCCCTCGTCGCCGCATGCGGCGCAGAGAAAGGACAGCTGAATGTGTCGATCGGCGCTGGCGGCGACGCTGGGCCTGCCGGCGCTGGCGATGTCGCGGCGCCCGATGACACGTCTCCAACACCAACACCAACACCGACGCCCACGCCCACGCCGAACGGCGACGCGCTGGACGCCGGTCTGCCCGATGCTGCCAGCGGCCTTCCTGACGTGCCGCGGACGACGCAGCCGGATTCCGGTGGTGGCATTGAGATCGGCGGCACCGACGCCGGGAATCCGCTGCCGACGCTGCCGTGGCCAGCAGCCAACGCCATCGTCGCCGCCGTCAAGCCACCCGTGTTCCCGGCAAAGACCTGCGCTCTGGCTGATTACGGCGGCAAAGGCGACGGCACCACCGACAACACCGCGGCCTTCGCGGCCGCCATCGACGCTTGCGCCAAGGCCGGCGGCGGGCACGTCGTGGTCCCCGCGGGGCAGTGGCTGACCGGTGCCATCGCGCTGCAAAACAAGATCGATCTGCACATCGACGCTGGCGCCACCGTCCTTTTCGGCGGCGACGAGACCAAGTACCCCCTGGTGCTGACCCGGTATCAAGGAATCGAGCTGATGAACCGGTCGCCCATGATTTACGCCTATCAACAGAGCAACATCGCCGTCACGGGAGAGGGAACGCTGGACGCATCGCAGACGGCGTCCTGGAACCGAACAGACGCGGCCGCCTTCACCACGCTGGTGGGCTGGGGCGACAGCGGAACACCGGTCAAAGATCGGATCCTGCCCGCCGACACCCGCCTGCGAACGTCTTTCCTGATGCCTTATCAATGTCACGACATCTTGATTCAAGGCATCACGGTCAAGGGCGGCCAGTTCTGGCAGATCCACCCGACGCTGTCATCGAACGTCACCCTGCGCGACATCGCCACCAACAGCACCGGACCGGAAGCCAACGCATTGGTCATTGAATCCAGCGACAACGTCGTCCTGCAAAACGGCACATTCGTCGCCGGCTCGGATTGCATCGCGCTGAAGTCGGGTCGCGACAGCGACGGCCGCCGCATCAATAAGCCGACCAAGAATGTCGTGCTGATTCATGCGCGCTGTCAGGGAGCGGGCGGCTTGCTGGCCGTGGGCAGCGAAGAGACGGGCGGCGTGCAAAGCATTTTTGGCTACGACCTTGGGACAATGGGAACGGGCATCGACGAGGCGCTGTTTCTCAAGGCGACGCCGACGCGTGGAGGGACGGTGCGGGACATCAACCTGGACACGCTGGTCGCCACGAAATTGCGCGGGACCTTCATGAGCGCAACCATGACTTATATCGGCGGCACCACCGGAGACTTCCCACCCACCTTCGGCGAGGTGACGTTGAGCCACATCACCGTGGACGGCGCCGCGCGCGTGCTGGACCTGCAAGGTTTGCCCGCCAGTCAGATCGGACCGGTCAATCTGTCGGACGCGGTGTTCACCAACATCGTGCAAACGACCAGCTCTCTGGCCAACGTCAAGGCGGTGAACTACGCCCGGGTCACCGTCAACGGCGTCGCCCCGAATTGAGCGAGGAACGACGGACAACGCCGCCGGACAACGCATTGCCGGCCGATGCCCGTGGTCGCGATTGCGCGCGTCGGGTAGCCGACTATCATCACCGCGTGTCAGGGATCTTGCGGGCGCTGATCGGGCGCGCACCGGCGGCGGTTCTGGCGGCGGCGGTGGTGTCTGCGGGTGCCGGCGAGGCACTGGCCGCCGTCGCCGATCCGGTTGCTCCCGAATTGTCGCTGACCTGGCGGGCGCCAGCCGCCTGCCCCAACGCCGGCGACGTCGAGGCGCAGTTCGCGCGGCTGCTGGGCGGTGTTCATCGTCAGCCAACCAGCAAACATCTGGACGCCACCGTCACGGTTCGGCGCACGCCCAGCGACAGCTGGGTCGCTCGCCTGGAAACCAGGCTGGACGGCGTTCCCGGACAGCGCAGCCTGGAAGGCGATTCGTGCTGGACGGTGGCGTCGGCAGCGGCGCTGATCCTGGCGCTGACCATTGATCCCAGCGCGCCGAACCCGCCTAACGCGTCCGGCGCAGCAAGCCCCTCGAACCCAGCACCGGCAGCGACTGCGGCGCCGACTGGGGGGGCGTCGCCCGGAGCGACGGGTCTTCCGACGGGTCTTCCGCCTGCTCTTTCGCCCCCCTATCAACGGCCGTCGGCTGCCATGACGACGACACCCGGCGTTTCGTCAACGGAGGTCGCGTCGGCGCCGCGGTGGTCGCCGGCGCCACGTCCGCTGGTGCGCGCGTTCGGCGGGCTGACCGTGGGCCTGTTGCCGCAGGCGGCATTGACCGGCGGCATCGCGGCCGGGATAGGCTTTTCTCCTTGGCGCGGCGAGCTGTCGGCTCACGCCACCGCGCAGCAGCAACAAACCACTGTCCAGCGACCGACGGCGGGCGGTGACTTCCGGTTGCTGGCCGCGGGCGCGCGCCTCTGTCGCGATCTGAAGGAGGGCCGGGTGATCCCGCGTCTGTGCGGCGGTGCCGAGATCGAACGCATCACGGCCCACGGTTTCGGTGTCACCGCCCCCGCCTCGGGCGGCAGCACCATGGGCGCCGCCACCCTGGCTGGCCTGCTGGTCTTTCCTCTCGCCAGGCGCGTCGAACTGTCCCTGGAGCTGGGCGCGGCCGCCCGCCCCTATCGCCCCACCTTCACGCTGACCAACGTCGGGGCGGTGTTCAGGGTGCCGGGGCTCAGCTGGGGCACGGTCTTGTCGGCGGGGATAACTCTTTAAAATCGTGCCGGTGGACAAGGGAACCCATCACCGTGACGAGAAAGCGCGCTAGAATTTTCTTCCTGTGCACACGGAAGACGCTTCGCGTGGCCACTTAGGTCTTTGCGGTACAACGATGCGGCGGGCTCTTGGGGCTGCCGTGCATCGTTGGCAAGATGGCGGCCGTGCCGATTAGAAAAGTGGTCGAGGCGATCGCTCCCGGGCGGGAGGGCGTAGAGGAGGTTTGCGTCGCGCACATGGACTTTGTTTGGCGTAATTTGCGGCGCCTGGGTGTTCAGGAATCGTCCATCGACGATGCCGTCCAGGACGTGTTCCTGGTCGTGCACCGGCGCCTACAAGATTTCGAAGAGCGGTCGCAGATGAAGACCTGGCTGTTCGGAATCGTGCTGCGGGTGGCGGCCACGCACCGGCGATCGGTGCAGCGGCGGCGAGATCGAATCTCTGATCTGGCGCCCGTGCCCCTGGAATCGCTGCCGGATAACAATGACGACGGCCCGCTGGAGCTGGTGGCGAAACGCGAAGCGCGCGTGATGTTGCACCGGCTGCTGTCCGAGATCGACGACGACAAACGGGACATGCTGGTCTCCGTCGACCTTGAACAGATGTCGGTGCCCGAGGCGGCGCAGTCGCTGGGCATCAATCTCAACACGGCCTACTCCCGCTTGCGGGCGGCACGCGCCGCCTTCAACGAAGCGGTGGTCCGCTATCAGTCGTCCGCCCCCCGTCCCGCGAAAGCGAGGGCGTCATGATCGAACTGAGCGACGAGGCGCGCGCCGTGATGGATGCTGCCCGCCATCTGGACAACCCGACTGCGGCGGACCACGCCCGCGCCAGACGAGCGGTGATGGCCCGTATCGCTGCGGCCGGTGCGGCGGGCGCGGTTTCAACCAGCGCGGCGGCGGCGGGGGCCGTTCCGGTGTTGAAGGTCGTCCTGTCGGCGGTGCTGGTCCTGGCCAGCGGTGTGGGCGGCGGCGTCTGGTGGCACGCCGCGCACCAGGCGCCCCAGGCCGCGCGGCCGGTGGCGGCCCTGGCGGCTCCGGTGGCTGCTGCCGCGGCGGCACCACCAGCGGTCGAGGCGCCTGCGGCCCAGTCTTCGTCGGCACCGACGACGCCCGTCAGACCAGCGTGGCGGACTCACCGAACGACGCGCGCCTTGGCCCACGCCAAGGCGCCGGGGCGCAGTCTGGCGGCCCCGCCGCCCGGCGACAGTCTTCAGGATGAAACGGCGCTGCTGGCCCGGGCGAACGCGGCCTTGCGGGCGGGCGACGTCCCGCGCGGGTTGGCTCTTCTCGACGACTACGACCGGCGCTTTCCCGGGGGCGCGCTGCGCGTGGAGACAGCAGCGACACGTATCATCGCGCGCTGCCAGACCGGGGACGGCGGCGCCGCCACGGCCGCGCGTGCATTCCTGAAGCAGCATCCAAGATCGCCGCTGTTTTCCCGCCTTCGTTCGTCGTGTCTGACAGAACCGGCTCGGTGACTGGCAGAACGCACAGCCGCCGGCTGGGCGGTTCTTGGCCAGCGGCGACCGAACGATTCGCGATGCTTGCCGTCCTGGGACTGGGGCTCGTCGTCAGCGGCGGCGCCGGCGCCGGCGGCCTTTGGGGTTTCAGCGGCAGCGATCAGATAGCCATCGGCAGCGACGACGCCCTCGCCTTCTTTCTCTCTGCCGACGGTGACGACGGAAACCCGGGAACGCGCGCGCAACCATGGAAGACGTTTCGGCGCGCGCTGCCCGCCTTGCACCCCGGTGCATCGCTGGTGCTGCTGGACGGGGTGTACCAGCGCAGCACCACTGGATATCCCGAGATCACCTGTAGCGCGGGCACCGAAAGCGGCACCGCCCAGGCGCCGATCGTCCTGCGCGCCGACCACGAACGAGCGGCGCTGTTGCGTGGGGACGACGGCGGCCCGCCGTTTTTCATTGCCGGGTGCCACCACTGGGTGATCGACGGGCTGCGGGCTGAATCAGGCGATTTCCCGAACGCGCCCACCACGGTCGACGCCGGATCGATCTTCGTCGTCGGCGCGGACAGCCACGACATCGTTCTGCATCGGCTGCTGGGTCGCCACCCCAATCGGTATCGCCACGCTCACGGTCTGCGCATCGGGGACGGCTCCTCCGACATCCTGGTGGAAGAGTGCGAGCTTTACGATTTTCACCACAACGCCTTCGAGACGGCGCGATCGACGGCCGTGGTCTTTCGCCGCAATTACGTCAACGGCCGCGGCGCGGTCGATCTGCCGAACGGCTATGTCTCCGAGGATCCCACGCGGGGTGATTTTGGTTTTTTCCTGGAGGAGACGCGCTTCTCCATCGCCGAGAACAACATCATCGAGGGCGTCGGCACTGGGTTCGGCGTCGTCGGTCGATACCCGGGCCTGCCGTCCGACCAGCCGCCCCCGTCGGATGATCCCATCGACGGCAACCGGTTGCTGGGGAATGTGGTCCTGCAGCCGAGCAGCAGCGGATTTTACCTGGACAGCCGTTGCCTGGGTCAGACGCCCTGCCTGGACCGGGCCCGGTTGGTGGCGGGGACCGAACTGGCGGACGACGTCGTGGTGGGCGGTGCCGTCGGCATTCATTCGGCGGGTGCGGTGGGAACGCGCATCAGTCAATTCACCGCCATCAGGGCCATGACCGCGGTGCGCCTGGGTCGCGAGTCGCAGAACGCCGGCGTCGCCGCCACGTCATCGACGTTGAATTCGCTGGCGGTGGGATTCACGCAGGCGGGATTTCAATCGACCGGCGAAGATCAGTGGTCGTTCGATCACTGTGCTGGCCCCGGCGGCAACGGGCCGGCCTTCGTCCCCGACGACGCTCACGTCACCGCCCGGGTGACCACCGATCCGAACCTGGGCGGTTGTCTGGTTTATCTGCCGGCGCAAAGCCCGCTGCGTGGGATGGGCCTGGGCGGGCGCAGCGTCGGCGCCAACGTCGTCGGGCGATATCAGAACGGCCTTTTGACCGATGCGCGGTTGTGGGACGCGGCGACCCGCTCTTTCCCGTGCGGGACGGTGGTCGCCGGGATCAACGACGATCCGGCGCTGAACTGCGTCGGCGTCAGCGATCGCCTGCAGGTGGGGACGCCGGGTTGCGCGGCGCCGTAGCTGCGCAGCGCCGACAGATACGGACCCTCAGGGCCGCAGTTGCGACGTGGGGACGATGGCCTTCGGCTCGCTGGCGCTGGACCAGGACAGTTTGACGGTGGCCCCCTCCAACGATTCAAAGTATTCGAGGCGAATGCCCACTGGCTGGCCAGCCTGAAGTTTGAACGTTCCCGACTTTTCAACGGGCGCGTGTACGGCCCAGTCGTCGATCACCGACTGCCCGGCGACGTACAGGCGCGTCCCGTCGTCGGCGAGCGTGTAGAACGTATACGTCTCCGAGTAGCGCGCGGTGATCGTCCCTGTCCAGCGCACCGAGAAATGGTCGACCCCGATCGAAGAGTCGGGAGAGCCTCGCCCCCAATCGAAATCGACGTTGGGATCGGTCCGGACGAACGCGCTGTTGGTCATGTCCTCCGCTCTGAAGTACTCGGCTCGGAGCCCTCCGCAGTCCCCAGAGGAACAGATGGACGGCGCCGCGCAGGTGCCGATGGCTTGCTGGCTGGCGGGGATATTCGTGCAGGAGCCGCGCGCGCTGGCCACAGCGCACGATCGGCAGACACCGTCGCAAGCGGTGGCGCAACAGACGCCCTGGGCGCAGATGTTCGAGGCACATTGTCCGGCCGTCCCGCAGGCGCTTCCCGGCGGCTTGCGACCGCAGGTGCCCCCCTGGCAGCTGGCCGGCGCCAGACAGTCGGCGTCCGACGCGCAGGTGGTCTTGCAGGCGGCGTTGTCGTCGCACAGAAAGGGGGCACACGATTGCTGGGCGGCGATCGCGCATTTTCCCGCGCCGTCACAAAGCGCCGCGGTGGTCAGCGATGACGCCGAACAGGTCGCCTCACGGCAGACCGCGCCCGCCGGATAACGCCGACATCCGCCTGCGCCGTCGCAGAAACCGTCGCGACCGCAGGACAGAATGCCGTCGTCCGGACAGTCGTTGCGTGGGTCGCTGCCCACCACGGCGGGCTGGCACTGGCCGGCGTTGCCTGGCGCGGCGCAGGTCAAGCACGGGCCCTGGCACGCACTGCCGCAGCAGACACCTTCCACGCAAAACCCGCTGCTGCAGTCCGTATTGCGCGCACAGAGGTCACCGGTGATGGTCAGCGCCGGCGCCTTGTCCAATGAGCCGTCGACCATCGCCATCACAAACTGATCGTCAGCGGCGTCGCCGTGGGCGCCGCCGCTCCCGAGTATCGGCGCGTGTTCGCCGGCACCCGCACAACCGGCGGCCACGCCGCCAGCCAACAGACAAGACAGGACAACCAGACGCCGCCTGACAGCTCCCCGGAGGCGTCCCAAAGTGGCAGTGCGCTGACTCAAAGCAGAGCTCCCCTTCCGTCCAGGCAAAGGTCATCGACGGAAGACCTTCCGACCTGAAGTGGGCAGCGCTCAGTGCGACAGTGTGGGCGGAGACTGGCTGGACCGAGCGCTAACCAGCGGCGGCCAGGGTGGCGCTGACGATGGCCTGGGCCTCTTCCTGAATCTGGGCCAGGTGCGCGCTGCCCTTGAAGCTCTCCGCGTAGATCTTGTAGACATCCTCGGTCCCGGACGGGCGGGCGGCAAACCAGCCGTTCTCCGTGGTCACCTTGAGGCCACCTAGCGGCGCGCCGTTGCCGGGCGCCCGGGTCAGCTTGGCGACGATCGGTTCACCGGCCAGCGATGTTGCCGTCACCTGTTCGGGGGACAGCTTCTTGAGGATGCTCTTTTGCTTGGGCGTGGCGGGCGCGTCCTTGCGCTCGTAGACGGGATCGCCGAAGCGCTCGGTCAGACGGCGATAAAGCTGGCCGGGATCCTTACCCTCGCGGGCGGTGATCTCGGCGGCCAGCAGATCCAGAATCATCCCGTCCTTGTCGGTGGTCCAGACGCCGCCGTCGCGTCGCAAGAACGACGCCCCCGCGCTCTCCTCCCCGCCAAAGCCCAGACCACCGTCCAGCAGACCGGGGACGAACCACTTGAAACCGACCGGCACCTCGGTCAACCGGCGGCCCAGGTCGGCCGCCACCCGATCGATCATGCTGCTGCTGACCAGCGTCTTGCCCACCGCCGCGTCGGGTCGCCACCCGGTCCGGCTGCGGTAAAGGTATGAGATGGCCACCGCCAGATAGTGGTTGGGGTTCATCAGCCCGGCCGTGGGCGTGACGATGCCGTGGCGATCGCAGTCGGTGTCGTTTCCGAAGGCGATGTCATAGCGATCCTTCAGCTTGATCAGCGACGCCATGGCGTAAGGCGACGAGCAGTCCATGCGGATCTTTCCGTCCTTGTCGACGGTCATGAACCCGAACGTGGGATCGACGCTGTCGTTGACCACGTCGATGTTCAGCCGGTAACGCTCGGCGATGGGCGCCCAGTACGCCACCGCGGCGCCGCCCATGGGATCGACGCCCAGGCGCAGCCCGGCGCCGGCGATGGCCTCCATGTCGATGACGCCGCCCAGATCGTCGACGTAGCCACGCACGAAATCGTGGCGGTGCGTGGTGGACGCGTTCAGGGCTCTGGCGTACGGCACGCGGCGGACGCCGCTGTTTTTCGCCGCCAGCAGCTCGTTGGCCATCGCCTCCACTTCGCCGGTGACGTCGGTGTCGGCGGGCCCGCCGTTGGGTGGGTTGTACTTGAGGCCGCCGTCCTCGGGAGGATTGTGCGAAGGCGTGATGACGATGCCGTCGGCCAGGCGCTGCGATCGACCGCGGTTCGCGGCGAGAATGGCGTGCGAGACGACCGGGGTCGGCGTGTAGCCACTGTCCTTGTCGATCATCACCTCGATCCCGTTGGCCGCCAGCACCTCGAGGGCGCTGATGAACGCCGGCTCGGAGAGGGCGTGCGTGTCCATACCCAGGAACAACGGCCCGTCGATCCCGACCTTCTTGCGATAGTTGCAGAGAGCCTGGGTCACCGCCAGGATGTGGTCTTCGTTGAACGCGGCGTGCAGAGAAGACCCGCGGTGGCCGGACGTACCGAAGGCCACCCGCTGGGTGTCGACCGCCGGATCAGGCTTGGTGGCGTAGTAGGCGCTGACCAGGCGTGGGACGTTGATCAGGATCGATTTGGGGGCGGGTTTTCCCGCCAACGGATGCGTGGGCACCTGCGGACCTCCTCGGGTTTGACGACGACCCGAGCATGCCCAGCACAGCCGGCCGATGGCAAGCGGGGAACTGGCCACCGATGGGGCAATGACTAAGGAACGACGCCCGCGCAAGCAGCAGCGCAGCTGAACGTCGCCGACAGGCAGGACTTGTCGCCGATGCAGGCCTCGCAGTCGTCCGCCTTCTGTCGCTTGGCAGCGTCATTGTCGGCGTTGGTTCGACAGTTGTCCCGACACTTGCCGACGTCGTAGGTGCTGTCGTAGCAATCTCGGTAGCGGCTGCAGACCGCCTGGCAGTCAAAAGCCGCGTCGACCGAATCGCAGGAACTGGTCCCTGCGACTACCGAAACAATCCCGATCACGGCGGCCAGAACACCGGTGATCACACCCATCTTCTTCACTTTTTTAGGTTTGCCCATGGACCGAATATTGGGCGCCAGGCGAGGAAGACAAGGTCTCGCCCACCGCTTTTGAACCCTGTTCAATACGTGTCGCGAACGGACAACGCGCGCAGCCCTTGGCCCAGCGTGGCCGCATCAAGGGAGCCGCCGCTGGCCGGGCGCCAGGCGACCGCCACGGTCTCGCCCGGCAGAAGGTCGAAGAAATTATCGGAGAAATCGCCAGGCTCGCCGGGCGCGTTCAACCAGACGTCGCGCGCCAGTCGGCGGGCCGTCACCTTCACGGTGGCCACCCCGCCGTGCCCTTCCACGAGCGTGGTCAATTCGGGCGGGGGCAGATCCAGGTCGCGCGTCTTGACGAAGAACAGCAGATTGCGGGCCAGGCGCTGGCCGTTCTGGCTCAGCTCGACGACCAGCACCACCTTGCTGGGATCGGCCCCGTGCAGCGCCTCGCGCTTGGACAGCGATTGATAGACGCGGCTGGTGTTGGCGGACAAGGAGACGTTGCTCTCCTTGCGCCACAGTTCGCGGCCGTCGAAGTCGATCAGACGCAGTGTCAGCCGCGCCGGCGTGTCGGTCAGACGATCGGAGACGCCGTACACGTTGACGTTGCCCTTCTCCAGCACGGGACTGACCAGCAGCGGCGCGAAAAATCGGCGGGCGTAATAGTGCAGCGCCTTCCAGCGCCCGAAATAATCGATCCCCGACCAGGACGCCACCGGCCAGCAGTCGTCAAGCTGCCAGTAAAGACTGCCGCCGTTGTACGGCATCCGACGGCGGTGCACCTCGGCGCCGAACTTGATCACCGTCGCTTGCAGCACCTGGCTGACATACAGAAATGACGAAAAATCCTTGGGCGCGCGAAAGTCGCGCTCCATGTACGTGCGAATCAGTTGATTGCCGCGCGGATGACGCTGGTGCGACAGCATCACGGGCGAATCGATGCGCTGCTCGCCGGGCGCGGCATAGGCGGCCACCGTGGCCAGCTCCGGGAACGACTGGAATCCGTACTCGCTCATGAAGCGCGAGACGTTGTCGGCGTACTTGGCGTAGGGATCCTCGGCGTGCCAGACGCCCCAATAGTGCATGTCGCCCCAGCCCTGCTTGTTGGCCGGCACGGTGTCCTCGTTGGCGCTGGGCGAGCTGCGTGTGTAGAACCGGCCGGGGTCCTCGCGCGCCACCACGTCGGCCAGGACCTGGTGGAAAAGACGACGATAGTCGGCGCCCAGTTTTTCCTGCACGGCGCGCGAGAGGTGAAACTTCCAGGCCCAGCCCCACCCCGCCCAGGCCGCTTCGATCTCGTTGTTGCCGGACCACAGGGCCAAGCTGGGATGGTTGCGCAGGCGGCGCACGTTCTGGACGGCCTCCTGCCTGACGTTCTCCACGAAGGCGTCGTCGCCCGGATACATGCTGCAGGCGAACATGAAGTCCTGCCACACCAGGATCCCCAGGCGATCGCAAAGCTCGTAGAACTGATCGTCCTCGTAAACGCCGCCACCCCACACGCGCAGCATGTTCATGTTGGCGTCGGCCGCCGCCTGAACCGCCGCCGCCCGACGCTGCGGCGTGACCCGGCTGGGAAAGCTGTCGAGCGGAATATAGTTCGCGCCCTTCATGAACACCGAAACGCCGTTGACCTTGACGGTGAAGCTCTTGCCGTCCTTGTCGCGCTGGTGCACCACCTCGACCGTGCGCAGGCCGACGCGGGTCGCGGCGTGATCGCGCGCGGCGCCGTCGGCCGTGAGGACCACGCCCAGCTCGTAAAGGTGTGGCGTGCCCAGGCCGTTCGGCCACCAGCGCTGTGGCCGCGCGATGCTGACGTGCGCGGTGAGGTGATTGGTCCCAGGCTGCAGCGTCGCCTGCGCACGCCCGATAGCGGCGCCGGAGCCGGAGCCGGCGCCGTCGATTGACACCGCCACCTCGCCCGCGCCGGCGCGGGTGGCGTCCACGGTGACGTCGACGGTCAGATCGGCGCGCCCGTCATCGAGACGATCCTGTCTGACGTGAACGTCGTCGATGCGCGCGCCGCTCCAGGCCCGCACCAGCACCGGACGCCAGATGCCGCTGGTCACGAACCGCGGCCCCCAATCCCAGCCATAGTGATAC
>JAXDMH010000874.1:0-3804 GCA_034666225.1 Myxococcales bacterium | reverse complement strand
CGAGGCGGTGCGCGCCGTGGGGACCCAGCTGTGCCCGGCGCTGGGCATTGCCATCCCGGTTGGAAAAGACTCGATGTCGATGCGCACGGTCTGGAACGAAGGTGGCGAGAGCCGCAGCGTCACCGCGCCGCTGTCGTTGATCGTCAGCGCGTTCGCCCCGGTCACCGACGTGCGCGCGGCGCTGACGCCCGAACTGCGGCGCGACGCTGGCGAGACCGCGCTTTTGCTGATCGATCTCGGCGCCGGCCAGAACCGCCTGGGGGCGTCGTGCCTGGCCCAGGTCTACGGACAGCTGGGCAGCCAGCCGCCCGATCTCGATGACCCCGATCGGCTGCGTGGGTTCTTCGACGCGGTGGCGACGTTGCGCAGCGGCGGCAAGCTGCTGGCCTATCACGATCGCAGCGACGGAGGCCTCTTGGTGACGCTGCTGGAGATGGCCTTCGCCGGCGGGTGCGGTTTGGCCATCGACGTTCCCGGGCGCGATCCGGTCGCCGCGCTTTTCAGCGAAGAGCTGGGGGCGGTGGTCCAGGTGCGCGTCGCCGACGTGGCCGCGGTGGAGGCGGCCTTCGCGCAGCAAGGCCTGGGCGCGACCGTTCACCGCATCGGGCGGCCGGTGCCGGGTGATCGCGTTCGTTTCCGCCACACCGGCGCCATCGTCTTCGAGGAGTCGCGAACCACCCTGCGCGGTATCTGGGCCGAGACCACGCACGCCATGGCCGGGCTGCGCGACGACGTTGCCTGCGCCGACGAGGAGCAGAGCCAGCGCTGCGACGACGAAGATCCCGGCCTGCAGGTGTCGCTGTCGTTCGATCCCAACCACGACGTGGCGGCGGCGCTGCTGGGCGGTCGTTCCCGACCGCGCGTGGCGATCTTGCGCGAACAGGGCGTCAACGGACAGGTCGAGATGGCGGCGGCCTTCGATCGGGCCGGTTTCGAATCGGTCGACGTGCACATGAGCGATCTGCTGGCCGGGCGCATCGACCTGGGCGGCTTTCGGGGCCTGGCCGCCTGCGGAGGCTTCTCGTACGGCGACGTGCTGGGCGCGGGCGAGGGATGGGCCAAGTCGATTCTCTTTCACCCGGCCGTGCGCAGGCAGTTCATGGATTTTTTCGCGCGGCCGAACACGTTCGCGCTGGGCGTCTGCAACGGCTGCCAGATGATGTCGGGCCTCAAAGAGATCATCCCCGGCGCCCAGCACTGGCCGCGTTTCGTGCGCAACCGCAGCGAGCAGTTCGAAGCGCGCCTGGCCCTGGTGCAGATCCAGCACAGCCCGTCGATCTTCTTCACCGGCATGGAAGGGTCGCGCCTGCCCATCGCCGTGGCGCACGGCGAGGGTCGGGCCGAGATGGTGTCGCCGATCGAGCGCGACGCCCTGGAGGCGGCCGGCCTGGTGGCGGCGCGCTATGTCGACCACCAGGGGCGCGTCACCGAGCGCTATCCCGACAACCCCAGCGGCTCGCCGGCGGGCATGACCGCGCTGACCACGCCCGACGGACGGGTGACCATCTTGATGCCGCACCCGGAGCGCGTCTTCCGCAACGTGCAGCTTTCCTGGCGTCCGGCGGGCTGGGGGCAATGGCAAGGGCAAGGGGATGACAGTCCGTGGATGCGGCTGTTCCGGAACGCGCGGGTCTGGGTGGCAAGCAGCGGCTGACGACCAAAGGAGGCGACGATGAAGATCGGAATCGTAGGTTCGGGCGTGGTGGGCAACACGCTGGGAACGAAGTTCGCCACGCTGGGGCACGAGGTGAAGATGGGCTCGCGCACGGCCAGCAATGAGAAGGCCGCCGCCTGGGTCGGCAGCGCCGGCAGCAAGGCGTCGCAAGGGACGTTCGCCGACGCGGCCGCCTTTGGCGAGATCCTGTTCAATTGCACCTCGGGCGCGGTGTCCCTGCCGGCGCTGGAGGCCGCCGGGGCAAGAAATCTGGCCGGCAAGATCCTGGTGGATGTCTCCAACCCGCTGGATTTCTCCAAGGGGATGCCGCCGTCACTCACCGTGTGCAACACCGATTCGACGGGCGAGCAGCTCCAGCGGGCGTTCCCGGACGCCAAGGTGGTCAAGGCGCTGAACACGTTGACCAGCGCGCTGATGGTCAACCCGGGTGCTCTGGCCGGCGAGCACGATCTTTTCATCTGCGGCAACGACGACGGGGCCAAGGGTCGGGTCACCGAGATCCTGCGCGAGTGGTTGGGGTGGAAAAACATCGTCGATGTTGGCGACATCACCGCGGCGCGGGGCCTGGAAGGGTTGATGTTGCTGTGGATCCGCCTGTACGGAAAATTCCAGACGCCGCATTTCAACTGGCACATCACCCGATAGCCGGCTGTCACAGAACAGTCACGGTATCGTCGCCGGCCATCAACCGACGCGCCGCCATAATCGTTGTCAACAAAACAACGATGGAGCGTGCGTGATGTTTGATTTCGATACCATGAGACCGCATGTGCTGGTCGAGCCCGAAGGGCTGATCACCCGGCGCAAGGATCTGCGCCGGCTGGCGTTCACCACCGCCGTGGCGAACCTTCCCCGAAAGCAGTCGCTGCTGCTGGCCGCCGAGACCAGCGTCGCGGCCGCCGCCCGCCTGATGGCCGACGAGAACGAGAGCGGCGCCCTGGTGGTGTGCAGCGGCAGCCTCCTGGGAATGCTGACCGAGCGTGACGTGATGGCCTGCCTGCGCGATCGCCACGGCGATTTGACCCGGACGTCCGTGTGGCAGGCGATGACGCCGGAGCCGCCGTTTTGCATGGACACCGACAGCATGGCCAGCGCCCTGCGCCTGATGAAGACCTACTCGGTCCGCCAGCTGCCGGTGATGCGCGCCGACGGTCCTCCGCTGGGCATCCTGGACGCATCGACGATCGTCCGCTGGCTGTCCGATCAGCTGACGGTTCTGATCCTCGACTGATCCTCGACTGAGCTCGACCGAGACTGACAGCGCCCCTATCGCGTGTCCCCCCGGCCCAACTTGCCCAGGTGGCGGATGTCTTTGCCTTTGACCATGAAGACCACCATCTCTGCCAGGTTGGTGGCGTGGTCGCCGATCCGTTCCAGGTATTTGGCGATCGACTGCAGGCGTGTGGCGCGGTGGATGTTGCGCACGTCTTCCATCATGTACGTCAAGAGCTCGCGGAAGATCTGCTGGTAATAGGCGTCGATGTTGACGTCGCGCTCGATCACCCGCTGGGCCAGCTCGGGATCGCCGGCCACGAAGGCGTCCAGCGCGTCGTGCAGCATGCCCTGCACGTCCTCGGCCATGCGCGGCAGATCGACATAGGGCTTGAGCGGCGGTTCTTGATTCAGCTCGATGACCCGCTCGCACATGTTGACGCCCAGATCGCCGATGCGTTCCAGGTCGGTGACCAGCTTGAGGGCCATGGTGATAAAGCGCAGGTCCGACGCCACCGGCTGCCGGCGCGCCAGCACCTGCATGCACAGGCCGTCGATGTCGACCTCCATCTGGTTGACGTTGCGATCGAAGGCGATCATCCGCTCTGCCAGCGTGGTGTCGCGTTCGGTCAGCGCGCGAATGCTGCTGGTGATGCTCTCTTCGACCTTGGCGCCCATCAGCAGAATCTGCTCGCGGAGTTTGCGCAGTTCCTGTTCGTAGTCGCGGTTTGTGTGCTCGCGCCCCATGGTTCTCCCGTCAGCCGAAGCGACCAGTGATGTAGTCCTCGGTTTTGGACTGGCTTGGTTTGGTGAACAACACCTGCGTCTTGTCGACCTCGATGAGATCGCCCATGTAGAAGAACGCGGTGTAATCGGAGACCCGCGCCGCCTGCTGCATGTTGTGGGTCACGATGACG
>JAXDMH010000873.1:0-8973 GCA_034666225.1 Myxococcales bacterium | reverse complement strand
GCCGCCCAGCGCGCACAGCACCTTGTAGGCGGCGTTGGCTGCTGACAGCGAGGGAAAGATCAGCACGTTGGCTTCATCGGTGAGGCGGGTGAACGGAAACAGTTCGCGCATCTTGTCGTTGTCCAGGGCGATGTCGGCCTGCAGCTCGCCGTCGATCTCTAGATCCGGGCGGCGCCGGCGGACCAGCTCGACCGCCGCCTGAACGCGCGCCGACTCGGCGTGCGGCGCCGAGCCAAAGTTGGAAAACGAGATCATGGCGATGCGCGGGGCGATCTCGAAGGCGCGCACGGCATCGGCCACCTGAATGGCAGTGTCGGCCAGGGTTTCGGCGTCGGGCTCGATGTTGATGCTGGGATCAGCGAAGAACTTCACGTCGTTCTTCATCAGCATCATGTACATGCTGGTGGCGCGGTGGACGTTGGGGCGGATGCCCAGCACCTGCAGCGCCGGGCGGATGGTCTCGGGATAGGGCGTGGTCAGACCGGCCACCAGACCGTCGGCGTCGCCGCGCCTGACCATCATCATGGCAAAGTTGATCCGCCGCGAGATCTGCTGCTGCGCCGTTGCCGTGTTGGTCCCCTTGCGACAGCGCAGCTCCAGAAGCTCGCGGCTGTACTCGGCCAGCTTGGGCGAATCGGACGGGTTGACGATCTCGGCGCCGGCGATCTCCAGATCCAGCTCGGCGCAACGCTGGCGAATGCGCCGCTCCTGACCCATCAAGATCGGTCGGGCGATCTTTTCGTCCAGGATGATCTGACAGGCGCGCAGCACCTTGATGTCGTCACCTTCCGGGAAGACGATGCGCTTGGGGCTGGATTTCGCCCGCTGGATGATGCGGTTCATGATCGTCTGCGGCCCGCCCATGCGGCGCTGCAGGCGCTCGCGGTATTCGTCCAGATCCAGCTGGATGCGGGCCACGCCCGAATCCATGGCCGCCTTGGCCACGGCCGGCGCGCACCACCACAGAACGCGCGGATCCAGCGGCTTGGGAATGATGTAATCGACGCCGAAGCGGATCGACGAAACGCCGTATGCCTCGGAGACCGTCTCGGGTACCGGCTGATGGGCCAGCTTGGCCAGGGCGTGAGCCGCCGCCACCTTCATGGCCTCGTTGATGTCGCGGGCCCGCACGTCCAGCGCGCCGCGAAAGATGTACGGGAACCCCAGGACGTTGTTCACCTGGTTGGGAAAATCGCTGCGCCCGGTGGCCACGATGGCGTCGGGGCGGGCCGCCTTGGCGTCGGGATAGCTGACCTCTGGATCGGGGTTGGCCAGCGCGAAGATCATCGGGCGGTCGGCCATGGTCTTCAGCATGTCGCCGGTGACCAGGCCGGCCTTGGACAGGCCCAGCAGCACGTCGGCGCCGCGCAGGGCGTCGGCGCGCGTGCGGGCGCCGTCGTCCTGCCGGGCAAAACGCGCCTTGTACGGATTCATCCCCTGCCCGCGCCCGGCGTAGATGACGCCCAGCGAATCGACCAGCGTGATGTTGGCCAGCGGCACGCCCAGGTCGACATAGAAATTCGCGCAGGCGATGGCCGAAGCGCCCGCGCCCGACACCACCACCTTCAGATCGCCCAGGTTCTTGCCGCAGATCTCGGCGCCGTTGATGAGCGCCGCCCCCGAGATGATCGCCGTGCCGTGCTGATCGTCGTGAAAGACGGGGATGGACATGCGCTTGCGCAGCGCCGCCTCGATCTCAAAGCACTCGGGCGCCTTCAGATCTTCCAGGTTGATGCCGCCGAAGGTCGGTTCCAGCGCCGCCACCGCCTCGACGAATCCGTTCACGTCGGTGGCCGCCAGCTCCAGATCGAACACGTCGATGTCGGCGAACTTCTTGAACAGACAACCCTTGCCCTCCATCACCGGCTTGCTGGCCAGCGGTCCGATGTTGCCCAGGCCCAGCACCGCTGTGCCGTTGGTGATGACGCCGACCAGGTTGCCGCGCGCGGTGTACTCCCAGACCTTTTCTGGATCGTCGGCGATCTCCCGGCAGGGCTCGGCCACCCCGGGCGAATAGGCCAGCGAAAGATCCCGCTGCGTCACCAGCGGCTTGGTGGGGACGACTTCCAACTTTCCTGGACGACCATTGCGGTGGTAGTCGAGGGCATCGATCTTTCTGATCATGATGCCGACAGTCTAGCGCCTCGCCCGCGCCGCGGGCAGCGGCCGCAGCGGCGCCTCCACGGTCAGCGAAAGGCAGTGAAGGCTCAGACGCCTTTGGCGGTGTCGATCGCCGGGCGCGTGGCCCGCAGCTTGGATCGCTTGGCCTTCAGCATGTACCGGTAGGTCATGGTTGCCTTGGGTGGGATGACCATGTCGGTGAGATAGCGCGCTGGATTGGTGTATCGGTCGCTCACCCGAATTTCGAAGTGCAGGTGCGGCGGCGAAACCTTGACCCCGGTTCGACCGACGGAGCCGATGCGCTCCCCGGCCGTGACGTGTTGATCGTTGGCCACGCTGAAGGACGACAGGTGCATGTAACAGGAGACGACCTTGCGCTGCTCGTCGTGGTTGATGCAGACATAGATGCCGCCCACGCCCAGACGCCGGTGCACCCACTTGGCGATCTTGTCAGGGGGAACGACGGTGCGGGGCCGGCCGCTCAGGTTCACGCCCGCGAAGATCACCGTGCCGTCGGCGATGGCCCGCACCGGCTCGCCCAGCGTGGCGGTGATGTCCAGGCCCCGGTGGCGGCGCGCCCCGCCTTCGCGATCCTCGCCCGGGCCGCTGCTGGCCACGCGCGGGATCCCTTCCAGCGGCGCCACGATGGGCATGCCCAGCATCGATTCGCGGGGCACGTCCGCGTGGTCTTCATAGTGACGGATCAGGCGGCGGCGCGCGGTCAGGATCAGATCCTCGTGGCCGGTGCTGTGCACCTCGTCGCCCCAGACAAAGTGCGAGACGGCGCTGCGATGGGGGACGCCCCCGAACAGGCGATCCAGCTCGGGGTGAACGTCCTGCCACATCTTTAACAAGCGGGCCCCGACGCGCAGGTTGTTGTGCGGGTCCAGCAGGCGCGCCACTGACAGATCGTCGCGGGCCACCGGGGGAACGGGCGCTCCGGGCGACAGGTACATGGATCGGCTGATGCGCAAAAGGCCAGTGCCCGCCTTGGACTCCAGGGCCGGTTTGCAGTTGCTTTGATAGAGGACCAGCGAGGCCAGCAAGAAAGGATCGACCGCCGCCTCTGCGGCGTTGGTCAGGATGTCGCCGGCGAAGGCGGCCGTGGTCGAATCGGGCGTCACCCCGCACAGATAGGCGAAAGACTCGCGGAAGCGGCTCTCGTCGACGGGAGCGGGCGACGGCGGCTCGGCGGGCCAGGTCGTCATGTCGCGCAGCTGATGCGCGGGCACCGGCTCGACGGGCGGACGTCGGTCGTCCCACAGGCGGTTTCGTGCCTGAGCGGCGCCGCACAACAACAAAACAGCGACCGGCAAGGCCGAAACTACACGCGCCATGCAGTGCTTTTATTGCACACGGCCGCCGGTCAGCGGTAGCGGCCTCTTACGACTGATTGACGATAGCGCCGCGTCGCGCCGCCCTAATCGCTGGAAATCAAGGGTGTTAACCATCTCGCCTTTTTCGGGATTTGGCATATCCTCGGGCGGCGCGCCCACCCCCCGGACGCCGAAGAGACCAGGTTGACTCCCCACCCGCCTCGCACTCGCACCAACCACGGCCTAGGAGACTTGATGGGAACCAGCTCTACGCGACTGGTCACGCTGCCGTTTGCCGTTGCCGCTCTCAGCTTGGCTCTTTCGGTTTTGGGTTTGTCGCCGCCCGCCCAGGCGGCCCCCAAACCGGCGGCCCGCGCCGATGAAGATGCCAGCGACAAGGCAGACGCCGACGCCGATGCCGACACGTCCGACGAACCGAAAGAGTTTCGTTTCGAGTTCGGGCTGCTTGGCGGCTACCACTGGTTCACCAAGAACCACGGGCTTGGCCGTAACCAGAACGATCCGTCGGACCTGTCGCCGGCCAACGCCCCCCTGTTCGGCGGGCGTCTGACGCTGAACTTCAACCGCTTCGTCGGCGTCGAGCTGGAAGCGCACGGCACGCCGACCCACACGCGCGATCGCCAGACCGATATGTGGATCTTCGGCTACAAGGGCCAGCTGATCGTGAACCTTGTGGGCAGCGGTCCGTTCCGGCCGTTCGTGGTCCTCGGCTATGGCGCGCTGTCGACGGTCGTCAAGGATACGACGGTGGTTCCCGCTGACACCGACGGCATGGTGCACGCCGGCCTTGGCTTCAAGATTCTGTTCGGTGACCACGTCGGCCTGCGCCTGGAAGGGCGCATCACCGGGCCGCCCTCGTTCGCCGCGTCGCTGGTCCCCATCGGCGACGAGCTGGGTTTCGGCGGCTGGGACTATCAGGCCATGGGCAGCCTTTACCTGGCCTTCGGCGAGGTAGAGCGCCCCAAGAAGGTGGTCATCCAGCGGGTCAAGGTGATCGAGAAGAACATCACCAACGTCAACAGCGATCCCGACGGCGACGGCATCGCCGGCACGGCCGACAAATGTCCGAACGTGGCCGAGGACAAAGACGGCTTCGAGGACGAAGACGGCTGTCCCGATCCCGATAATGACAAAGACGGGATCCCCGACCTTCAGGACAAGTGTCCCAACCAGCCGGAGGACAAGGACGGCTTCGAGGACGAGGACGGCTGCCCCGATCCCGACAACGATCACGACGGCATCCTCGACGCCCAGGACAAGTGCCCGAACGAGCCGGAGACCAAGAACGGCTACAAGGACGAAGACGGTTGCCCCGACGAGCTGCCCAAGGCGGTGGCCCGCTTTACCGGTGTGATTGAGGGGATCAACTTCAAGACCGGCTCGGCGGACATCACCTTCGGTTCCTACGGCCTGCTCGATCGAGCGGCGCAGGTGATGACGGACTATCCGGACATCAACATCGAGATCTCCGGCCACACGGACAGCCGGGGCGCCGCCGATTACAACCGCGACCTGTCGGCCCGGCGCGCCGAGTCGGTGAAGAACTATCTGGTATCGAAGGGGATCCGTCCTGAACGGCTCACTTCGATCGGATACGGAATGGACCGTCCCATCTCGTCGAACAAGACCGACTCCGGTCGGGCTCGCAACCGCCGCACCGAGTTCCGCCTGATCTCCCCCGGAGAGGCCCCGAAGTAAAAGGCGGGCGCGGCTCGTTCAAGGCGCGGTTCGTTCAAATACACGGCTGACGACCGGACGGTCAGCCGTCAATCGTCAGCTGATTTGCAGCGCCTGGCGCATCTCCTGGGGGATGCGGACGACCTTGCCGCTGGCGTTGATGCAGGCGTGAATGGTGTGGCCCGACACCAGCAGCTCGCCGTCCGGGCGGCGTCGGACCTCGTATTCAAAGCGGGCCGACGCCGCGCCGACCAGGGTCAGCCCAGCCAGGATCGACAGCTCGTCGTCGTAACGGGCCGGTCTCTTGTACGTCGCCTGGGCCTCGACCACGGGCAGAAACAGGCTGTGGGTCTTTTCGAAGGCGCGATAATTGGCGCCGGCCGCGCGCAGGTATTCGTTGCGCCCCACCTCGAAGTAGCGAAGGTAATTCGCGTAGTACACCAGCCCCATCTGATCGGTGTCGCCGTAAATGACGCGAATCTGCGCGACCTCGCGCAAGGGCAGCGGTTGGGGCGCGCTCACGTTTCCCGCTGGCTCATTTCCGGCCCAAGCTACCCCACACCCACACCGCCCGGCAACGCCGGGTCCAGCGTGGGGTGGTGTGGGGTGTGGGTGCGTGCCCATGAGGCGACGCGGCTCAAGTGGCCGTCGCCGCTACCGATGATCTCTGTCGAAGAGGCACTCGGGAAATCGCGCATGCATCAGGGCAACCCTCATCCGGACGGCGACGACACTCTTTACCTTTCACCCGAATCGCGCGAGCTGCTGCGCCAGCTTCTGCGGCGTGAATCGCTGGACAGCGAATCCGGTCTGATAGCCGGCGTGAAAGAGGCATTGCGTATGCAGTACTCCCGCGGCTTTCACGAAGGCGCGGCCGAAGGCGCCAAGGGGCTGGACCGTGCTGATGCGCCGGCCATGCGGAGCGAGCGGCGAAAGCTGTCCTCATCGGTACACCGCCAGTCGGAATCATCGCAGGAACGACGGAAAAAACGCCGGCAGCGACGGTTTCGCGCGCGTCTGCGGAAGGCGATGGTCACCACCGTCATGCTGGTGCTGGCCGGTGCAGCCATCTTGGCCATCAACGTCGCCCGGCCCCAGCTGAGCGCCGACAACCCCCGCGCCCGACACCGCATCGATTTCGGTGCTGGTCGCTGACCCTGGCGTTTTTTTTCGCCGCTGGTTCCAAACGATGGGCGTAGAATTTTCCCCTGGGAAGGAGGGCCTCATGGTGACCATTCGTGGGTCGAAAGCAGGCACGGGGGAGACGGCCAAGGTGGCGAGGGTGAAGGCGGAGGGCGTGAGGGGCACGGAGAACGACGGGACGGCCAAGGCGATCGACGAGCCGATGGATGCGGCCGAGCGATTGGTCAAAGAGCTGGCGCGGGTGCGAGCCAAGTTCGGAATGGATCCGACGGACGCGCGCGAGCTTCTGGCCGAGGCTTGGATGCCCCCGACGGCGGCCATGGAAGAAGACGAATCGGAATTCGTCGACGCTGTCGCTGATTGTCTGGGCGCCGGGCTGCCTCTGGAGGCGGCGCTGTCGTGCTGGGACAGCGGCGAGCTGGCGTACGAAGCGTCCGCCGACGAGGAAGAAGCGCCGCCGGGCCTGGAAATGAACGCCGCCGTCAGCCAACCGCATGCGCCGGCCAGCGGCCGCCGTCTGCTGGTTCGATAGCGCACCGGCGCGCGCCGCGCGGTATCGGCGCAAGATCGAGACAGCGTCGGCGCGATTGCATCCGCGGGAAACACGCGGCAGGCTGGCGGGCACCTCATCATGTACGAGTTCGCCGGCGCTCCTGCGTTCACACCCGCCCGCCTGGAAAAGCGGCTGAAAACCATCCGCGTTCGCAATCCCGCGGTGCGCGAGCTCTACGCCGAATTCGCCCATTTCGTCGACGCGGCCGGCGTGCTGTCGCAGGACGACCGCGGCACGCTGGAACGCCTGCTGCTGTACGGGCCGCGCGCGGCCCGCCGCGAGCTTTCGGGGCGGCGTTTGCTGGTGGTGCCGCGCCTGGGGACCATCTCGCCCTGGTCGTCGAAGGCGACGGACATCGCGCGGATCTGCGGCCTGCCCGGGGTGCGCCGCATTGAACGCGGCATCTATTACACGATCGTCGGCGAGGTGGCCGACGAGGTGGCCTTACGCCGGGCCGTCTCTGATCGGATGACGGAATCGGTGCTCGCCTCGGCGATGGAAGCGGAGGCCCTGTTCGAGCAGGCCGCGCCACGCCCGCTGGCGGTGATCGACCTGGGACCGGCAACGCTGGACAGCGTCGCCGCCGGCGCAGCGACGGTGGCAGCAGGAAGGTCCGCCCTGGAGCGGGCCAACGCCATCATGGGGTTGGCTCTTTCACCCGACGAGATCGATTACCTGCTGGCTCATTACCGGGCGCTGGGGCGCAACCCCACCGACGTCGAGCTGATGATGTTCGCGCAGGCCAACAGCGAGCACTGCCGGCACAAGATCTTCAACGCCGACTTCATCATCGACGGGCAGGTCCAGGACGCGTCGCTGTTCAAGATGATCCGTCGCAGCACCGACGCCTCGCCGGGAGGCGTGCTGTCGGCCTACAGCGACAACGCGGCGGTGATCGAAGGCCACACGGCAGGACGGTTCTTTCCCGACGTTACCGGCGGCATTTATGGCTTCCATCGCGAGCCGACCCACATCGTGATGAAGGTCGAGACGCACAATCACCCGACGGCCATCTCGCCGTTCCCGGGGGCGGCCACCGGTTCGGGCGGCGAGATCCGCGACGAAGGTGCCACCGGACGCGGCGCCAAGCCCAAGGCCGGGCTGACCGGATTTTCCGTCTCCAACTTGCGTCTGCCTGGCGCCGTGCGTCCGTGGGAACGCGACCACGGCAAACCGTCGCGCATCGCCTCGGCCCTGGAGATCATGATCGACGGACCGCTGGGGGGCGCCGCCTTCAACAACGAGTTCGGGCGTCCCAATCTGGCCGGTTATTTCCGCACCTTCGAGCTGGAGGTGCCCGGCCCGGACGGTGGCCGCGAGGTGCGCGGTTATCACAAGCCGATCATGCTCGCCGGCGGCTACGGCAACATTCGTCCCGGCGACGTGAAAAAGACGGCGATTCCACCGGGCGCGCCGCTGGTGGTGCTGGGCGGGCCGGCCATGTTGATCGGCCTGGGCGGTGGGGCCGCTTCCTCGGTGGCGTCAGGCGCCCAGGAAGAGGATCTGGATTTCGCGTCGGTCCAGCGCGACAACGCCGAGATGCAGCGCCGCTGCCAGGAGGTGATCGATCGGTGCTGGGCCCTGGGCGCGGGCAATCCGATCCTGTCCATTCACGACGTCGGCGCGGGGGGCCTGTCGAACGCGTTGCCCGAGCTGGTCAATGACAGCGGCCGCGGCGCCCATTTCGGCCTGCGCCGCATCCCCAACGACGAACCGTCGATGTCGCCGCTGGAGCTGTGGTGCAACGAAGCGCAGGAGCGGTACGTGCTGGCCATCGCGCCCGAGCGCCTGGCCCAGTTTCAATCGCTGTGCGCGCGCGAGCGCTGCCCGCACGCGGTGCTGGGCGAGGCCACCGCCGACGGCAAGCTGGTGGTCGACGACGCGCATTTCGACAACACACCGATCGATCTGCCGCTGTCGGTGCTGCTGGGCAAGCCGCCCAAGATGACCCGCGACGTTCGCCGTCTGTCGCTGGACGCCGAACCGTTCGACACCGCGGGGATCGATCTAAACGACGCGGTGACGCTGCGGCTCTCGCCACCTTCGTTCCAGACCGTGCGCATCGACATCGAGTCTTTTCCAACCGGGATGGCAATGCCCAGCGCCGGGCACAGCTGGGTCCCCACGGCGCGCACCGCCTCG
>JAXDMH010000872.1:0-4374 GCA_034666225.1 Myxococcales bacterium | reverse complement strand
AGGTCAACCTTTCGCCGGCGGGCGACGCCGCATTGTGGTCGGCGCGCACCACGGCCAACGGTGTTGAGACTCTGAACTTCCAGAAGCTGGGCGATCCCACATCGCGACGGGTGGTCGCCGAGGACGTTGCCAACTGGCAGGTGTCCGCTGACAGCACGTCGTGGTACTGGCTCAAGTCCTTCAATTACTCGGTCAGCGGAACTGATTCGGGAACGCTGCAGACGGCCCCCTATCCGGCCGGCACCGCCCCCGCCACGCTGATCGAAAAGGTGGGCCAGTACTCGCTCCTCGGCAGCAAGACCTTGCTCATTCGCAGCGGATTCAACGCGGGGGTTGGCGACCTGAAGATGGTTGGCGATGTGACCAACCTGGCCGCCACCACAAAGGCGCTGGACACCGGCGTCCTGCGGGTCTGGGACGTATCGGCGGACGGAGCGACCGTCCTTTATTCCAAGACCAACTCGGGCCAGCTGTTCGATATGTTCTTGGCCAGCCTGTCCAAGGCGGCGCCTTGCCCGCTGGCCACCACCGCGGTCGCCTTGGGATTCGGTCACCTGGCCGAGAACACCCTGACCGCGGCCTGGGTGAAAGTGGTCAGCGCGACGGCGACGGGCGCCTTCTACACGACGTTCGATCAGTGCACCTCGCGCCAGTTCGCCACCAACATCGTCACCTTTGATCCGGTGGGCGATCAAGGCTACGTCTATGAGGACCAGGGCTCGGACACCGCGCCCGAAGGGACGTTGCGGTTCAACCAGCTGGTCAACGGGCAACTGGGCGCCCAAGGAACCGTGGTTCAGCAACGGGCCTTCTCGACGGCCGCCCTGCTGTGGCCTGCGCACGCGGCGGTGGTCTTCTCGATCAACGCCGATGGCACCACGGACGGTCTGTACATCAACGCCAAGCTTCCCTTCGTCGGTACCATGCCGCCTCCCGGAAGCGACCTGGACGCGGCCGTCGAAGCGGCGACCGACACGGAGGCTGGCGGCGGAAGCGACGCCGCTGACAACGCCGGACCGGTCATCGATGGGGGCAGCCAAAACGGCGACCAAGCCGCTGACCAAGCCGGCGCCGCCGACTGATTCGCCCGCCGAAGGCGCTGTTCCGGGCGGATCGAGGACCGGGACCAGGATCGACTGTAGGGGTCGCGAACTTTCGCCGATGAACCCACTCAGATAGGATCATGTCCTTGCCCGGTCGCACTCTTTCACTGGTGGTCATCGTTGCCGCCTTGGTCTTTCCGACCCAAGGTGGCGGCAGCGATGTCACGCGCGCGGCGGTCCTTCCCGCCGCGCCGGCAGCGGCGGCTGGTCTGGGCGCCCAAGGCGCCGTCGACGACGCCGTGGCGGCGGCAGGGGCGTTGACGCGAACGCCGCCGGTGTCACCCGGCCACGGGGCCAAGACCCGTTTTGGCGCCAGCGATGGCCGGCGCGAGCTGCTGCTCTCATTCGACGATGGCCCCGATCTGAAGGGGACGCCGCTGATCCTGGAAGAGCTCGATCGGCGCGGCCTCAAAGCCATCTTTTTTGTCACCGGCTGGCGGCTGGTGGGCCAGCGTCCCGAGGACATGGCCCGCCGCGATCTGCTGCGCAAGATCGCCAGCCACGGCCACCTGGTGGCGAACCACACCTTCAGCCACCGCAACCTTTGCGACAATCCGGACGAACAGGCCAGCGAGATCGACGATAACTCGGAGATCATCGCCCAGGTGACCGGCGTCCGTCCGCTCTTGTTTCGCGCCCCCTACGGCGCCTTCTGCCGCAGCCTGGAAGCGGCCCTGGCGGCGCGCGAGCTGGTCGACATCGGGTGGAACCTGGATCCGCAAGATTGGAAGAACAACACGCCGGAGCGCATCTTCAATTACCTGACCGGCAAACTGTCGCACCTGGAAGGGCGCGGCATCTTGCTGTTGCACGATACGCATGGCGCTTCGGTGCGCGCGCTGCCGCAGGTGCTGGACTGGCTGGCCCGCGAGAACAACCGCGCCGTTCGAGAAGGACGCGCCCCCATCGAGATCATCGACTATCGATCGGTGGTGCCGACGCGCCCGCTGGCCCACAGCGGCCTGGAGGTGGTGGTGGGACGCCTGGTCGATGATCTGGCGCCGTCGCTGACGCGCCTTTGGCCGCCAGCGCACGGGCTGTGATCCGCCATGTTCGTCCTGCGCGACGTCACGCCTGACGACCTGGACCACCTGCTGGCCGTGGCGGGATTTCTCGATTCCGTCAACCTCCCCGAGGATCGCGGTTATCTGTCGGCGCTGATCGCCACCTCGCAGAAATCGTTCGCCGCCCAGACGGAAGTCGCCGATCGGAAGTTCGTCTTTGTGCTGGTCGATCCCGACGGCGAGCGCGTGGTGGGTGTGTCGATGGTCTTCGCCCAGCACGGCAGCCGCCGCTCGCCGCACATCTTCTTCGACGTCATTCACGAAGAACGGTACAGCGAGACGCTGGATCGGCACTTTGCCCACCAGGTGCTGCGCATCGGATACAACTACAAAGGTCTCACCGAGATCGGTGGCCTGGTGCTGCTGCCGGAGTATCGTCATCACCACGATCAGCTGGGGCGGCTTTTGTCCTACGTGCGCTTCCTTTACATCGCCAATCACCGCCGGATGTTTTGCGACGAGGTGGTTTCAGAGCTGATGCCGCCGCTGGAAGCGAACGGCACCAGCCTGCTGTGGGAAGCCCTGGGCCGGCAATTCACCGGCCTTTCGTATCAAGAGGCCGATCGGCTTTCCCAGACCAACAAGGAGTTCATCCGCGCGCTGTTCCCGCAGGATCCCCTGTACGCCACGCTGCTGCCGCCGCACGTTCAGGAGCTGATCGGCAAGGTGGGCCCCGAAACCAAGGGGGTCGAGCGCATGCTGCGCGAGATCGGCTTCGCTTACGCCCACCGCATCGATCCGTTCGACGGCGGCCCGCACTTTCACGCCCGCACCGACGACATCACGCTGGTGGCCGGCACCCAGCACGCCCTTCTCAGCCCCGACGAGCCGCCGCCAGACGCCTTGCTGCGACGCTGTCTGGTGGCCCGGGAAAGTGCGGCCGAACATCGATTCTTGGCGGTGAAGACCGCCGCCCCGCCGCTGGGGAACGATGGTACGCTGGCGCTGCCAGCCGACGCCCGGCGGGCGTTGCGATTGATGCCGGGTGATCAGTTGGCGGTTCTCCCCTTCTGATCGGCGCTCATGCCTTCCACCGTCCTCATCGTCGACGACGAAAAAAACATCCGGCGCACGGTGCGCATGGTCCTTGAGGGCGAAGGTTTCAACGTGGAAGAAGCGGGCAGCGGCGAAGAGGCCCTGGCCCGTCTGCCCGACGTGGGCGCCGACGTGATGCTGCTGGACGTTCAGCTGCCCGGGATGTCGGGCCTGGAGACCATCGAACGTCTGGCCAAGGTGAAGAACCCCGAGCAGCACCCCACGGTGATCATGATCTCGGGCCACGCCACGCTGGCCGATGCCGTACGGGCGGTCAAAGCCGGCGCCTACGACCTGATCGAAAAGCCGCTGGATCGCGAGCGGTTGATCGTGGCGCTGCGCAACGCGCTTGAACGCCGGGCCTTGGTCCGCGTGGTGGCCGGCCTGCGCGCGCTGGCCGACGAACGGTTCGAGATGGTGGGGCGCAGCGGGGTGATGGCCGCGCTGTGCGCCCAGATCGCCAAGGTGGCCCCCACCCGGACCCGCGTCCTCATCACCGGCGAGTCAGGCACCGGCAAGGAGCTGATCGCCCGGGCCATCCACCGCGAGAGCGCCCTGCGCGATCGCCCGTTCATCAAGGTGAACTGCGCGGCCATCCCGCCCGAGCTGATCGAATCAGAGCTGTTCGGTCACGAACGCGGCGCCTTCACCGGCGCGACGGCCCGCAAGCGCGGCCTGTTCGAGATGGCCGACGGCGGCACCATTTTTCTCGACGAGATCGGCGATATGATCGCCTCGGCCCAGGCCAAGGTGCTGCGCGTCCTGCAGTCGGGTGAATTCACGCGCGTGGGTGGCGAACAGACCCTGAAGGTCGACGTGCGGGTGGTGGCCGCCACCAACCGCGACCTGCCGGGAGCGGTGGCGACCGGACAGTTTCGGGAAGATCTCTATTTTCGTCTGGCCGTCGTGCCCCTGCGGGCCCCGCCGCTGCGCGACCGCGGCGACGACATCCCGCTTCTGTGCGCCACCTTCATCGAGAGTGCCTGCCGCGAAAACGGCATGAAGGTGAAGGGCATATCGGGGGAGGCGGTGGCCATGCTGTCCGCTTACCCGTGGCCCGGCAACGTGCGCGAGCTGCGCAACGTGATCGAACGGCTGGTGATCCTGTCTGAAGAGAGCATCGGCGTGGGCGACCTGCCGGAAGAGATCGTCGAGGAGGTGTCGCGGCGGCG
>JAXDMH010000871.1:0-8308 GCA_034666225.1 Myxococcales bacterium | reverse complement strand
CATAGGGCTGGGAGGGACCGCAGCGCATGAGGTTTGCTATGCCGACGACGACTCCCCGGCACTTCAGCGGCAGCGTCATGGCGCTGGACACGGCCAGCCGCTCGAGGAAAGGCCCATACCGGGGCTCGCTGGACGCGACATAGTCGGCGGAATTGATGGTGGGCGTGACCAGCGCCTGACCGCTGGCGGCCACCCGCCCCGAGATGCCCTCGCCGACGCGCTGGCGGCTGCCCAGCATCACCTCGCGCGTGGCGGCCAGCAGCGCCGGATCCCGATGGTAGGCAGCGCCCGTCGACTGCAGCCACTGGCCATCCTCGCTGATCGCCCTGATCACGCACAGGTCACCGACGTACTCGCCCAGGCGATGGGCGATGACGTCTAGCAGGCGGTCATGATCGGCCGTCGTTGCCGAGAACTCGTGCGAGGCGTCCGCCAGAAGGCGAAGACGCGCCGCGATCCGCTCACGCTCGGCGGTCTCGTGGCGCATCACCTCGGACAGAACGCGCAGGCGCTCTTCGAGGTGCCGACATCTCTCAGTCGGATCCTCGGGTGCGATCACATCCACACCCATCTTTCGATGTCACGCCATCCATCGGTTCCCTCCCCAACCTTGACCGAGAGATGATCATCATGGGCCCACCCATCGCAGTTCGCCCACATTATTGTGGTTATTTTGCGCGTCGCGAACGCGTACCGATGTAGGCCCTGGCCCTAGCAAGGCCCTGCTCACTGACAGCTCTCCGCGCGGTCGCGCGTTCACACGTCCCGTCGCACGTGCTGGCGAATCAGCTGTTTCAGCTGTTCGACCTCGAGGGGTTTGGCCAGGACGCGGCTCCCTGCCCGCGCCATGAAGGCCAGCGTCGTGGGCGTGAACGCGCCACCGCTCATGAACACCAGATGCTCGACCAACTTGGGCCAGCGTTTGGCGATCGTCGCATAGAACTCGGGGCCACTGACGTCCGGCATGACCAGATCGCAAAGGATGGCGTCGAACCGCTCACCACGCTCCAGTCGCGACACCGCCGCCGACGCCCGTTGTTCGAAGAACACGTCATGCTCGCTCTTCAAGACAGTTTGAATGACGCGACCGATGAGGGGCTCGTCGTCGATGACCAGGAGGCGTCCGCGAGATGGCGCGGCTGGTCCGGCTGAACGAACAGCGTCAGGCAGGAGGGTCGGCGCGTCACCAACCGGAAGGAAGATACGAAAGGTCGCTCCTTTTCCCGGAGCGCTGTCGGCTGTCATACGACCGCCGTGATCACACACAGTCTGGTGGCTGATCGAAAGGCCGAGACCAGTGCCCTCGCCGAAGCGCTTGGTGGTGAAGAACGGCTCGAACACGTGAGAGATGACGTCAGAGGCGATGCCCTTCCCGGAGTCGCTGATCTCCACCACCAGCTCGGCACCCTTTTCGCCGGGTTCTACCCTGGTTGCGATCCGGATGGTGTTCCGCTCGGTGTCTCCCTCCGGGATGGACTCGGCGGCGTTGATCAGAAGATTCAGAAATACCTGCCCCAGCGCCGGGCCGTTGCCAAGGATCGGGGGGATCTTGCCGAAGGTCTTGATCAGGCGGCCACGGTGGCGAATCTGATTCCACACCATGGCCACCGACTGCTCGATGAGCTCGTGCACATCGATCGGGGCTTTGCGATCTTCGCCATGGCGCGACAGGCGTTGCAGGTTGCCGACCGTGACCCGGATCCGCTCGCCGCCCACTTCGCAGTCTTCCAGCATCGCGGCGACGCTTCCCATCCGCGTCTTGAGCTCTGCCAGTTGCGCCTCGGCCGAGAGCGCCGCGCCTCCCTCCGGGCCGGCGGCGATCGAAGGCTGCAACTGCTCCAGTGACTGGCGGAGGTTGAGCATGACGAACGTCAGCGGGTTGTTGATTTCATGTCCAACGTTGGCCGCCAGATGTCCCAGCGAGGTGAGCCGCTCCGTATCATCCTGCCTCGCGGACCGCTGGCGCTCGGACTCGACCAGGACGCGTTCGATGGTGCTCAACAACTCCGTCCCGTCGACCGGCTTCCGGAGATAGGCGTCGGCGGAGATCGCCGATGCTTGCGAGCTGCCATCCGCGGAGATCGCCACCACGGGGATCAACCCCAGCTTGGGATCGTCGCGTTGAATCGTCCTGAACTCCCACCCGTCCATCACCGGCATCCTCAGATCCAGCACGATGAGGGCGGGGATGGCCTCCGTGTACAGCCGCCTCAACGCCTCTTTTCCGTTTTCGGCGAACGACACCTCATAGCCCGCTTCCTCCAGGAAGGGCCCCATGGCGTCGCGAAGCATCTCCTCGTCCTCGACGACCAGGATGCGGCCTTTGGCCTTCTCGGTGCGCAGCGCCGAGCGCCACTTGGCGCTCAAACGGCGATCGGGTGCGGCGCGGCCTACGCCTTCAGAGTGAAAGATCATGCGACACCGATCCGTCCGTTGCTGGTTGCCCTGCCGTGGCCAACAATTGACCAGGCTTCAAAAGCGCTGCCGTGGCGTCCACCAGATGCGCCAGGTCGACGGGCTTGATCAGATAGGACTGAAAACCCACCGCCATGGCCCGCTGCCGATCGACGTCACCGGCCAGCGCGGTCAAGGCCAGCGCGGGGGTGTCGCCGCCTCTGGCGGCACCGAGTGCCCTGATCCTTTGCAGGAAGGCGCACCCGTCTTCGCCAGGCATGGCGATGTCGCAAAGCATGACGTCGGGATGAAAAGCGTCGAACACGGTCATGCCCTCGCTCACGGATTCCGCCATCTGCACGCGGGCGCCCGATTGGATCAGCATCTCGGCCAGCGCCTCGCCGATGCTGGTGTCGTCTTCCAGCACCAGGATCCGCTTCCCGTCCAGTTTGCCTACCTGTGCTTCGGCGGCGGGCGCCGTCTCTGTGGCCTGTCCGATGGTCTCGTCCGTGGATGCCGTTCGCGCGACCGGGATGACCGGCAAGAGGACGTGGAAGGTGGAGCCCTTACCCAGGCCCGGACTCTCCGCGGTCACGCTGCCGCCATGGGCACGGACCAGGTGACGGACGATGGCCAGGCCCAATCCCATGCCCGAGTTCGCCCGGGTGCTGGAGCTGTCCTTCTGGGTCAGGCGGTGGAAGACCCGCGGCAAGAACGCGGCTTCGATCCCATCTCCGTTGTCGCTGATCGTCAGATGGGCCCGTTCGCCTGATTCCTTCAGCAAGACGTCCACCCGCCCGCCCTTGGGCGTGAACTTGATGGCGTTGTTAAGCAGATTCGAGACCACCTGTTCCAGACGCACCCGATCGCCAAAGAGAGAAATCGGCGATGAACCCAGTGACGTATCAATCGTTATCGACTTGGCGTTCGCCGCGGCGGCGACGCCTTCCAGCGACGCCTCGACCACCGCTTTCAAGTCCATCGGTTGCGTCTCGACCCGCAGCTTGCCGGTGACGATGCGAGAGACATCCAGGAGATCGTCGATCAGCTGGGCCTGTTTCTTGGCGCTGCGTTCGATGGCGGCGCAGGCGCGGTCGCGCTTGACGCTGTCCGCACCCACCTGCTTCAGAAACTGCGTCTGCATCAGCAGGGCCGACAGCGGCGTGCGCAGCTCGTGCGACAGCACGGCCAGAAATCCGTCCTTGGCGCGGTCGGCCCGTTCGGCTGCTTTGATCGCCTGCTGGGCGTCGTCCAGGTTGCTCTTGAGCGCGTTGATATCCAGCAGAGAAACGATGGCGCCGTCGATGTTGTGGTCCGCCGTCTTGTAGGGCCGGACCTGCATCCGGTACCACCGCCCGTTGCGATCCTGAACCTCCGATTCCTTGGCCTCGAACGTGGCGATGACATCGGCGATCTGGTCGTCCAGGTTGGGCACGTTGATCTTGGGTTTGATCTCGTCCAGCAGACGGCCCACATCGGACGGCATGATGTTAAAGAGGCTCCGGGCCTGGGGCGAGAATCGACGGATGCGGCGTTGCTTGTCCAGGATGACGACGGGAACGTCGACGGTATCCAGCAGATTCACCAGATCGCTGTTGATCTGGCTCGCCTCCAGGTTGCGGTTGTGCAGCTCGTCGTTGACGGTGGTCAACTCTTCGTTGGTCGACTGCAGCTCCTCCTTGGCCGTCTCCAGTTCCTCGTTGAGGCTTTGCAGCTCCTCGTTGCCGGAGACCAGCTCTTCGTTGGCCGACCCGAGATCGTCGTTGGTCCGGCTGTGCTCTTCGATCAAGGAATGCAAGTAATCGGTGGTCGCCGAGAGCTCGTGCTCGAGCTTGGGGATGCGTGCAGCATCTTTGGCATGGCGAGGTTTGCGCCGTGCCGCCGGCCTGGATTTGCCCTTGGTTTTGTTCTTGCCGGCAGACGCTTCCTCGAACAGCACGACGAAAAGTGGTTCTTTGATGTGCGGCAGGCCGGCGAACGGCAGAACGACGATGTCGCAGGTCCTTGTGAACCCGTCCTGGTCGACCTCCACCCCCTCGGTCCTGACTGGCGCCATCGATTGCTTGGCGCGGGCCAGGGTGGCGCGCAGCTTTGACAGCAGCCCGGCGCGAGCCATCTTGATGACATTGTTTTGCGGCTCGCCTGGCGCCGGTTGCAGATAGGCGCCTGTTTGTCCCCGGAACTGAAGGATCTCCAGTCGGTCGTTGACCAGCACCCCGGGCGGGGCATAACGCCGCAGCAGCAAGTCATCAAGGTGCCTGCCGACGTCACCCGCGGCGCGTGTGGACTCGGCTGTCTTGGAACCGCTGACTTGAAACTTCGCGAAAACCGACCCGCCTCTGGGCAGCGACCGCACCGCACTGCGCGCCGCCGAGCGGGCAAAGATCTTGCGCGTTTTATCAACGCAGGAGAACAGCTTCCCGAAGCCAGAGATATCTTCCGCACGGCCCAGCAACAAGAAACCCGGCAGGTTCAGGCTGTAATGAAACAGCGGCAGCAGGCGTTTTTGCAGGGGCTGGTCAAAGTAGATGAGGACGTTGCGACAGCTGAGCAGGTCGACCTTGGAAAAGGGCGGATCGCTGGCCAGATCGTGGCGGACGAACACGCACAGGTCGCGCACCGTCTTGTTGATCAGATACCCGCCCTCGATCTTCGAGAAGTAGCGGCGGCGCCGCTCTTCACTGATGCCGCGCATGGCGGCTTCCGCGTACCGGCCGGCGCGCGCCGTCTGGACCGCCAGCTCGCTGACGTCCGAGCCGAAGATCTGGACCGGGTGTGGCTGCGCCGAATCGCCCAGAAATTCCAGCAGCGACAGCGCCAGCGAATACACCTCTTCACCGGTGGCGCAGCCCGCGACCCAGATGCGAATCGCCTCGCCCACGGCCTTGTCCTTCAAGATCCCAGGAAAGACGGTGGAACCAAGAGCCTCGAAAACCTCCGGGTCGCGAAAGAAGGACGACACGTGAATCAGCGTCTCTTCGTACAAGGCGCGAACCTCGACCTCATCCACCTGCAGAAGGGCCAGGTACTTCTCTTTGCCGTCGATCTTGCGCAACGCCATCCGGCGGGCCAGGCGGCGCTCGAAGGTCGGCGCCTTGTATTCGGCGAAGTCGACGCCCACCACCGTCTTGACGGTGCCCTTGATCTGGGCCATCACCGTGGCGTCGTCGCTGCCCGGAACCTTGGTGTCAGCGGAAGGCGGCGCCAAGGTGTCGACCTCCGCAGAGGACAGATAGGGATGGTGGCTCAGACGAACCAGCTCCTTGACCAGGTTCGGGATGGTCAGCACATGATCGACGACGCCCGCCTCTATCGCGCTGCTGGGCATTCCCGCGAACTTTGCCGACTGGGGGGCCTGGGCGAAGGTGATTCCGCCCTCGGCTTTGATGGCCCGCAGGCCTTCCGTCCCGTCGGAGGCCGTCCCCGACAGGATCACGCCGATGGCTTGGCTGCCGCAGGCCGCCGCCAGAGCGGTGAAGAAAAAATTGATGGGTAGATGAAGGCCAGCCTTGGCGTCCGCGCGGGCCAGCAGAGTCAGAACCCCCTTGCTGATCGAGATGTCCGCGTCGGGGGGGATGACATAGACGTGATTGGGCTGCGCGTGCTCCCCGTCCTCGACCTGGGTGACCGGCATATGTGTCGCCCGGCGCAGCGATTCGCCCAGGAGGCTTTTGTGCGTCGGATCGAGATGCTGAATCAGTACGAACGCCATCCCGCTGTCCGCGGGAAGCAGCTTGAGGACCTGGGTAAAGGCATCAAGCCCGCCGGCCGACGCGCCGATTCCGACGATGGGAAAAGGATAGGACGGGCAAGGCTTGGATGAAGCTTCGCCTGCCGCCCGAGGCGAATTGCCGCCCGCAGCCTTCCCGTTGACGGCGGCGCTGGACAAAGGTTTGGCCGCGTCGTCACCGATGACAGCTCCCAAAAGCCCGGAGCCGACGGCACGCCCCTGCCGCAAACCTTTCGCCTTCGCCCCCATTCCCTGCTTCCCGCCGTCGTTTTTCGTCCGACGCCCGACAGCCGAAAGATCGGTTGGAGTCAAGGGACGGGAGGGAGACATGTCTTGCGCTTCTGCCGTCTCCCCCCAAAAAAGACGACTAGGACTGCATCCTGGTGTTGCAATCCGCCATTAGCAATCTATTAATCTGCCCCGCTGCCGACGACGACTGCGGGCGAACGACTTTTGGGGTGATTTCGCAGGCCCGTCAGCGACGGCAAACGGCATCCGCGCGCCGGTGACCTTCCCGGCCGATCATTTTTTCGACTTCAGACTGCGAACCGTGCCGCCCGACACCAAAATAATGGCGTCAGGGCGGTCGATCTGACGGTCTTCCCGATTCAGCGGATCCAGACGGAGTACGAGCCGTCGGAGTTCGTCAAGCCGGGACCGTACTGGCCGATGGTGCCCATATAGCTGCTGGGCTGGGTGCCGTTGCCGGCGCAGGCGCTGCTGATGACGCCGACGTTCCAGTAGTAGCTGGTGTTGTCGACATAGGTGTAGTTGGAATATCGGAGGTCTTGCGGAAGGTAGACCGCGGTGTTCTCCCAGGTCGCTGCATTGACGATGTTGTGAAACTTGCCTGCCAACAGGGCCGTGCAGGTGCCGGTCAAGTTGAGGGTCAGCCCGGCCAGCGAGCTGTACGTGTACTTGCCGGCATATTGATAGCTGCCGAGCACGGCGTAGGTGGTGGTCTTGTTAGCGGTGATGGACTGGCCCTTCCCGAACTCGGTCGAGTTGCCGAACAGAGGGATCAAGGCGTAGGCGGGAAGAGCCGTGCCGCGCTTGCAGTCCAGCGTCGAGCAGATCGCCAGGCCCGGATACGGCAGGCCCTTCGGGGTGGCGGTCGACGTGTTGCTGGTGGCCGAATTGCCGTTCCACGAAAGCAGAGTCCAGCCGCCGCCGTCGGTGGCCATGTCGCAGTAGGCCTGGAAAGCGGCGTTGGCGCCAAGACCGTCGGTGTCCAGCCAGTAGGTGCCGCTGGCAAGGGCTGGGACCAGGGCGTGCAAGGCCTTGCAGCTGAGCGAGGCCTCGATGTTGGTCAGCGTCAGGTCAGCGGGATCGATTCCGCTGTACAGAGGATCGTCGCTGACCGCGGCGGCGATCAACACCTGGTAGGTCTGGTTGCCGTCAAGGACGTTGTCTTCGACGCCGGTGACGGTCACCGTCTGGGGCACGCTCCAGTTGCCGGCCGTGAAGGTCAGCATGGCCGGGGACACGGTGCCCTCGGTGGTCTTGCTGCTGCTGATGCCGATGCCGACGTCCGCGGTGGGCTGCGACCGCAGCTTGATGGTGAAGGTCGCCTGGCCAGCGCCCCGTTCGGTGGTGGTCAGGTTGGCGGCGGCGGTGACGGTGATACCGGGGCTGTCGTCGTCGGTGTTGGTGACGTCGACATCCCGGGCGTCCCGCCCGCTATAGCCGGGGTCGTCGCTGACGGCCGGGGCCAACGCGATTCGATAGACCTGGTTGCCGTCGGCGACGAAGTCATCGACGCCGGTGACGGTCACGGTCTGCGGCACGTTCCAGTTGTCGACGGAGAACGTCAGCATCGCCGGGCTGGCGATGCCCTCGGTGAGGTCGCTGCTGATGGCCGTGAGGGACACGGAAGCGGCGGGCTGCGAGGTCAGCACGACCGTGAAGGTGGCCTTGCCACCCGCCTCGGTGGTGACCAGATCCGCGGCGGCGGTCACGGTGATGCCGGCGCTGTCATTGTCGGTGTTGGTGACCGTCACGTCGACGGCGTCGCGGCGGTCATAGTTCGGATCCTCGCTGGCGGCGGGCGCCGTGACGATCCGGTAGACCTGATTTCCGTCGGCGGCCAGGTCGTCGACGCCGGTGACGGTCACGGTTTGCGGCGCGTTCCAGTTGTCGGCGGTGAAGGTCAGCAGGGCCGGGCTGACGACGCCCTCGGCGGTG
>JAXDMH010000870.1:0-13068 GCA_034666225.1 Myxococcales bacterium | reverse complement strand
CTCGACCACCGACGCCGCCACGCGGGCGCTGGACGACGTCAAGGGCGCCGCCATCGCGTCGGAGGTGGCGGCCAAGATCTACGGTCTGCAAGTGCTGCGGCGAAAGATCGAGGACCTGTCGCACAACGTGACCCGCTTCTTTGTGCTGGGCGGGCCCCCGGCGGAGCCGACCGGCAAGGACAAGACGTCCATCCTCCTCATCACGCGCGACGAGCCGGGGATCCTGTTCCGCGTGCTGGGCGCCTTCGCCGAGCGCGGCCTGAACATGAGCAAGATCGAGAGCCGCCCCTCGCGCCGCCGCCCCTGGGAGTACGTGTTCTTCGTCGACGTCGACGGGCATGAACGCGATCCCCAGGTGGCCTCGGCGCTGGCGGCCGTCAAGGCGATCTGCGACTCCGTGAAGGTCCTTGGCTCGTATCCCCGGGCCGAAGCCGTCTAGCGTCGAATGGCCTCCCAGGCCCCCGGTGTTCCCGGAATCAGGGCGATTTCCCGCGATTTCTTGAACGCTGTTGCGGGCTTGGCAACAGTTTCTTCGCTCAAGGGCTGGCCCCCACCGCCGATGAATCATGTTGGCAAATGGGCAAGAAGATCCTTCTCGTCGAAAACGATCCCTCGATCCACGCGGGGCTGGTGCGTCTCATCAAGACGCTGGGCCACGACGCGGTCGTGCTGGGAACGACAGAAGACGCGATGGCTCGTCTGGCCGCCGACAGCTTTGACCTGTGCATCACCAATCTGCAATTGCCCGGCGGGCCGGCGCTGCTGAGCGCCCTGCGCAACGCGCGACCTCCCGTCGCTGTGGTGGCGTTGACGTCGCACGGCGCGGTGTCTGAAGCGGTGGCGGCCTTGCGGGCCGGCGCTGCCGACGTGCTGGTCAAACCCTTTCACGTGTCGGTGCTGGAACAGTCGCTGGTCCGTCTGCTGAACGTCCAGGCCACCACAGCCAGCCGGACGCGCCAGACGCCGGGCGCCGCGGTGATCGGCGATCACCCGGCGATGAAGCTGGTCCTGGATCGCGTCGAGCAGGTCGCCGACACCGATGCCAGCGTGCTGATTCGCGGCGAGACCGGCACCGGCAAGGAGGTCATTGCCCGCCTCATTCACGGCGCCAGCCACCGCCGCTCTGGTCCCTTCGTGGCGGTGAACATGGCGGCCATCCCCGATTCGCTGGCCGAATCCGAGCTGTTTGGACATGTGCGCGGCGCCTTCACCGGGGCCGACCGGGCCCGCACGGGGCGCTTTCTCTCGGCGCACCGGGGCACGCTGTTCTTCGACGAGATCGGCGACATGCCGCGCAACCTACAGGCCAAGCTGCTGCGCGCGCTGCAGGAGCGTCAGGTGACGCCGGTGGGGGGCAGCGAGACTTTTCCCATCGACGTGCGCGTGGTGGCCGCCACCCACCGCAACCTGGAGGCGATGATCCACGACGGCAGCTTCCGCGAGGATCTCTTCTATCGCCTGGACGTCATCCCCATCGAGATTCCGCCGCTGCGCGACCGCCGTCAGGACATCCCGTCGCTGGCCGAGCACTTTCGCAGCGAGGTCAACGCGGGCGAGGGGCGCCAGGTGCCGGGCTTCGCGCTGGACGTCATGCAGCGCCTGTGCGCCTATGACTGGCCGGGCAACGTGCGCGAGCTGGAAAATCTGATCGAACGGCTGGTGGTGGTGGCCGGCAACCGCATGGTGCAGATCGAGGACCTGCCGACCCAGCTGCGCACCAGCGTCATCGACCTGGACGGAGGGACCCTGGATTTGCCGACGGGCGGCGTCGATCTGCGGGTTCTGCTGATGCAGCTCGAGGAGAAACTGATCGGCCAGGCCCTGGAGCGCACGGGCGGAAACAAGAACCGCGCGGCCGAGCTTTTGGGAATGAACCGCACCACGCTGGTGGAAAAACTCCGTCGCAGAAACGTGGCTTGACGGATCACAGCCGATACAGACGGCGCACATTCTCCGTCGGAGAACGACTCCCTCACCGACGGGAAAGTGAACGGCGCGACCGTCATCCGGTTGACGGCCGCCAATTCTCCCGACCGCCAACCGCATGACGGTCTGACACCGTCAGCAAACAGCAACCGCCCGATTGGCGCGGCTCATGACACGCCACGAACGTGGCACGCCAAGTGCTCTAGATCCCATGCATGGGAGTCAAGAAGCGTAAGAAGGCGAACACCACGAGGAAGCCTAGTCAGAAAGAAATCATCGCGCGCCGCAATGAGTACGCCGCGAAGTTCTTTCCCTACATCGAGAAGGTGGCCCGTCGCCTGGCGCGTCGCCTGCCGGCCCACGTCGAGATCGACGACCTGATCTCGTCGGGCGTCATCGGCTTGATGGAGGCGGCCGAGCGCTTCGATCCCAAGCGCGTCGATCGTTTCGAAGCCTTCGCCGAGTTCCGCATCCGCGGCGCCATGCTGGACGACCTGCGCTCGCGCGATACGCTGTCGCGCGACATGCGCCGCCTGTCCAACGAGCTGCGCGACGCCACCCGGCGCCTCGAGGCCCAGCTGGGCCGCACGCCCGACCAGGAAGAGATCGCCCGCCGCCTGGGCGTCGGCGTCGACGAGCTGTACGCGCGCCAGCAGAAGCTGTCCGGTTCATCGGTGGTAGGCATCGACGACGCCGGCCCCGACCTCCTGGAGCGCACCGGCGACCAGCAGGCCGCCGACCCCTTCGAGCTCACCTCGCGCCGCGAGATGCTGTCCCAGCTGGTGGGCGGCATCGAAGAGCTGCCCGAAAAGATGCAGCAGGTGCTGTCGCTGTATTACTGCGACAACCTGAACCTGAAAGAGATCGGCGCGGTCCTGGGCGTCACCGAATCGCGCGTCTGCCAGATTCACGGCGAGGCCACCAAGCGCCTGCGCGAGTCTCTGGACGACCTGGCCACGGAGGCCGCCGCCTAGACAGCCCGCGTCCCCAGGGCCTGCGCAGCCCCGCTGCCGTGCCTTAAACACAGGGAATTACACGGCAATTAATTTTGCGGTGATTTTTCCCTTAAGATTTTTTTCGCCGCGGCCGATGGGTGTGGGTATGCGAGATACCACCCGGCACATCACCCACCGTCGTCCTCCCGTCTCCGCTCGCCGCGCGACGGCGACGTACCTCATGCAGCCCGCCACCTCGCGGGCCGATCGCGTCGACCTTTTGCGACGCCTGGTCTCCGCTGGTCAATATCAGGTCAACGCCCGCACCCTGGCCATCCACATCCTGGCCGTGGCCGGCGTTCCCGCGCTTGAATAGCTGAGCGCGGCGTCGCCGCCGTTTATTCTTCGGGCTCGGCCGTCTCGACGCGGTTGCGCCCGTTGGCCTTGGCCCGGTACATCGCCGAGTCGGCCAGACGCAGAAAGATGTTCTCCCGCCGCTGATGCGTGCCGCCCGGCGCCAGGTGTTCGCGGTAGGACGCCACGCCCAGTGAAGCCGAGATGCGCGGCAGCGGCGTGGTGTCGCCCGTCCCCGAGGCGGCGTCGAAGAAGATTGTCTCGGCGATGATGGCGCGCAGGGTCTCGGCCGTCTGCCGGGCCCGCTGCAAGGTGGCGCCCGGCAAGATCACCACGAACTCGTCGCCGCCGTAACGGGCCAGCACCGCCGCCGGTGGGGCGTTCTCCGCCAGCAGCTTGGCGACCTTTTGCAGCGTCCAGCTCCCCGCCAGGTGGCCGAAGCGGTCATTGACGGTCTTGAAGCGATCGAGGTCGATGAACAGCATGGACAGCTCGCTGTTGTCGCGATCGGCGCGGACGATCTCGTCTTCCAGGCGGGTGTGAAAATAGCGGCTGTTGAACAGGCCAGTGAGATCGTCGACGCGGGCCAGGGCCCGGGCGCGGATGGCGTCCAGCGCGTTCTGGATCGACGAAGACATGTACGCGGCAAAGATGCGCAGCAGCTCCTTGTCACGCGGCACGTAGGGCCCGCCCGAGCGGCGGTTGGCCAGATAGAGAACGCCGCAGATCGATTCTCCGACGATGACCGGCACGCCGATCAGCGTGCGCAGCTCGGTGCCGGCGGCGGCCTGCACCATGGGATCGTCGGCCGCCATCTGATCGGTGGGGAAGGGGCGACCGGAACGATAGATCTGCCCGGCGAACCCGCGGTCGCTGGGGACGCGTTTGCCCAGCAGGCTTTCCCCGCCCGGGCCGAACGCGGCGATGAAGGTCAGGCGCGGCGCCGGCGAGCCGGCCAGCTTGGCCCGCGGATCGTCGAGGAGAATGCCGCCCGATTCCGACGGAACGAAGTCGTTGGCCCGCTCCAGAATCTCGCGCAGGGCGGCGTCCAGGCGGACGTCCCAGCGCTCGGTGTCGTCCTGCTCGCGCCGCACGCGCACGAAAAACCGGGCGATCTCCTCGGGCGAGAGCGTCAGGATCGGCCCGGGGAGGAAGGTCGGGTTGGGAACCGAGAACTCCTCGGTCCTCATTCTCAGCGGGATGGGCGGACGTTGCGGTGGATCCTGATCGGACAAAGCCCGTTCATTACATCACATCTGCGCGCCTGCGGGTACGGCTTGGGCGCCGCTTATTCCTTGTACGAACCGAAGGGAAGTCCCTGTTTGTTGAGGTGCGGCCTGGGCGGCTCTGCGTCGAGATCGAACGAGACGTCGCCTCCGTTGGCCCCGTTGCTGGTGACCTCGACGTCGCGGCGTTGCGGTTTGAGATTCGGTCCCCAGGCCACGATGCGGCGATGGCCGACCGGCACCTTCTCCAGACGGAAGGTGCCGTCGGGGCGCACCTTGACGAAGACGCGGTTGGGGACGACCAGGATCTTGGCGGTCATGCGCGAGTGAATGTTGCAGTCGATCTCCACCACGCCCGGCGAGGCCAGCAGCACCGACGGTGTCGGATCGCCGGCGCGCCGGGTGCCGAGATCGAACGGCTTGGGCGACGGTGAAAACACGTTGTGATAGATGGCGTCCTGATTGGGAAAGGTCGCCGTGGTCCCGGCCACGGCCACCGCCACCTGCGGCACGAACTGCTTGTCCTTCTGGACGATCTCCAGGGTCTTCCCCTTGCCGGCCGAGCGCATGCCGTCGAGGTAAATGTAAACGTTTTGTATGTCACCCTTGCCCGTCACGCGGCCGCTGATGGTGGCGGTGGCCCCGGCCGCCTGCGGGTCGGCGGCGGCGGTCGCGGTCGCGCTTCCCGCCGCGGCGGGCGTGGCGGCGGCCGCCGCTGACGATCCACCAGCGGCGGCCCCAGCGGCGGCCCCGGAGGCGGCGTGGGGCCGGCTGTCGATGGGCGCGCCGCAGCGCTCGACGATCTTCATCAGCATGTTCGATCGTTCCTGCTCCAGCTTCAGCATCTGCATCAGCGTGGTTCGTTGCTCGCGCAGTTCGTTCTCCACGCGTGCCAGGTCGGCGGCGGTCACCTCGGCCGCCCACAGCGACGGCGGAACGGCCAGGGCCACGGCCAGCATTCCCAGCATGGCGGCCAAGATGCGATGAGATGGTTTCATGGTCATGGTCTCCAGCTGTCGTTATCAGTAAACCCAAACCACCGAGGTGGTGAAGACGTCGTTGCGAATAGAAGGAACGCCGCCGTATTCGCCGTTGCGCAGGTATTCCGCCTTGGCGGTCAGGCGATCGCTGAACACGACCCGGGCGCCCACCGTCGCCCGCCAGGACTTGGTCAGATACAGACGGTCGGCGCCGCTGGGCGCGTTCGGATCGCCCAGCCAGACGCGCGCGTTGCGGTATTCGGCGCGCAGCAGAAAGCCGAAGTACGGTGAGACCATGACGTCGCCCTCCAGGTAGGCGCCGCCCTTGAGGTCCAGGCCGTACGGGCGATGCCGCTCCTCGTAACGCCGGTCGGTCTCGCCCGGGGCGTGCCCCTTCAGCCACTGGCCCTTCAGATCCAGCGGGCCCAGGTGGGCCAGCAGATCGACGCCCCAGAACCACATGGCGTTGCGGCTGTCCAGCGCGCGATCTTGCGGGCCGTAGAGACCCGACAGGCCGATCTCCACGTCGAGGGGCAGCGGGCGCACGGCGATGCGCGCGCTGCCGGTCTTGCCGTCGTTGCTGTCCACCTCGTCGTAAAAGTGAAAGGCCTCGGTCACCGAGGAGCCGTTGGTCAGCGCGGCGGCGATGATCAACCGATCATCGGCCCCGAATTTGTGCCGCACCTTGAGGCCCAGCGGGTTGCCGGTGGTGTAACGGGCCAGCAGCGACGGCGTGATGCCGAAACGCTGGTTGGCCTTGCGTTCGCGGTATTCGATGCCGATCACCGATTCGAACTTGCCCACGAAGATCGACGTCTTCTGTCGGTCGCCGGGCAGCCATTCGATCTGGGCCAGGTCGACATCGAAGACGTCGCCCAGGGAAAAGTTGGCGCCCGAGCGCGGCGTGAAGTTGACGCTGCTGGTGGCCAGCACGCTGGGCCCGACGGCGGCGTTCGCGGTCAGGTTCACCTCGTTGACGATGAAGCCCAGGGCCCCGCGCGAGCCGACGCTGTCGTATCGTTCCACGCCGGGCGCGTTGCCCAGGTCGGCCGGCTCGCCGCGGCTGTTGATGGCGGGGGCCAGGATGTCGCCCAGGAAAACCCAGGCGTAACGGTTGGCCTCGGCGGGGAAGGCCCGCATGGGCCCGCTGTCCTGGATCCAACCGGCGCCGTTTCCGCTGGGGACGAAGAACCCGAAGTCCACGTAGCCGCCGAAGGCGGAGCGGAAGGTGGACGACGGCGGCGCAGGCGGCGGCGTTGGTGGTGCCTCTGGCTCCGGCTCGCGCTCTGCCATCCGTTCGTCTTCCAGCGGTTCGTCGTCGCTGTCGCTGCCGGTAGGATCGACGATCGGTACCAGCGGTTCATCGGCGGCGGCCTGCGCCACGGCCGAACCCCAACCGAGGATGGCGGTCGCCAGCCAGGCCATCGAAACGACAGAGCGCCGCTTCACGGACAGGTAGCCGCAGGCAAGGTGTCCTTGGCCGCGCCCGGCAGTGCGGGCCGGCAGCCCACGCGCGGCGGCAGCGGCGCGCCCGTCAACGTTTTCAAGAAGGCCACCAGGTCGTGCCTCTCGTCGTCGGCCAGATCCAGCGGCTTGATCGGCACCGCCAGGCGACCGCCACCGCTGCCGCTGCTGTCGCCGTCGCCGCCTCGGTTGTAGTGACCGATCACCTCTTCCAGCGTCTGGTAGAGGCCGTCGTGCATGTAAGGGGCGGTCAAAGCCACGTTGCGCAGGCTAGGCGTCCGCCAGGCGCCGATCAACTCCGCTCCCAGGCGGTCGGGCACGCCATAGCCGCCCCCACCGTCGGCATTGCCGGTCAGCGCGCTGACGAACTGGCTGCGGCTGTCGTCAGCGCAGCTTGCAGTCCCGCCGTCGGCGGCGCCGGCGGCGCTGGCTTGGCACGCGCTGCTGTGCAGGGGATCGTCGCGACGAAAGGCGGTGACCGCGCGCAGCTTGCCCAGACCGTCCCAGGCGCCCCAGGGCAGGCACTTGCGTGTGGCCAGGGTGGTGGGCGTGGCCTCGTCGCAGGTGCAGTCGGGCAGCGACGCGCAATCAGCCAGCGTGGGAACGAACGCGCCCACCTGGGGGACGCCGATGTTGTGAAAGAGACCGTCGGAAAACAGCGGCGTGTTGTGGCAGTCATAGCAACCGGCCTTGCCCACGAACAACCGCGCGCCCCGCTTGGCGGCCGGTGAGATCGTTTCAGCTTGCGCACCGGACGGAGCGTGCAGGAACTGATCAAACGGCGCGTTGGCGCCGACCAGCGTCTGTTCAAAGGCGGCGATGGCCTTGGCATAGTTGGCGAACACGGTGTCGACGTCGTCGGTCATCGGATCGGTCTTGAACACGTCGACGTACGGCTGGTGATAGTTGGTCCGGATGACGTCGGCGGCCTGCGGGCGCGTTCCGTTCATGGAAAACTTGCTGACCGTCACCTGCGACGCCTGCTGCCACAGAGAATCGCTGCGCCCGTTCCAGTACAGCAGCGTGAAGAAGGCGGCGTTCACCGTGCCCAGGCCGTTGACGTCGTACTGTCCGGCGCCGGCGGAGACCGCGCTGCCCGAGGGATCGGTCCCGGCGCGCCCCAGGTCGTGGCAGTCGGCGCACGATACCTTGACCGGCATATCCATCGCGGCCCGCGCGTAAGGCGTGGGGCGGCCCAGCGCGTCCTTCAGCGTGGCGACGCCGGAGAATCGCGGGTCAAAATAAAACTGCTGGCCCAGCTGGGCCTCCGGCAACAGCTCGCAGGTGGCGCCGTCGCCGCTGTCGGTGTCGCGGCAGATGACCGGATAGCGGTCGGGTGCGATCAGCCCGCTGCGATCGGCGGGGACGACGATGTCATTCGACAGATCGCGCGGTGGCAGCCCCAGGCCCAGCAACCAGGGCAGAGCGGGCGGGGCGTCGGCGCTCAGCGTTTGCAGGCGTGACCATTCCAGCTCGGTGAATTCCGCGCGATCCCCGCGGTTGCAGCCGGCCAGCAGCAGAGCGGCCAGCGCCGCCGCGCGCCCAGCGGTCCTTGCAGCCACGATCATTTCCCTGTGACCACTACGCTGGGCGGGCAAATTAGGGTCGCCCCTCGCTGCTGTCGGCGACCGCCCACAGCCAGCCCCGGTTGGAAATGGGCACCGCGAAGGCGATCTGATTTGCGGGCAGCACCACCACCGGTTCACTCTCGCGACCGGCCAGGGCCGTCTGGGCCGCGCCGCCGAACAGGTGAGTCCCGTCGCTGGGTATCAGGCGCAGGACGCCCGCGCTTTTCGCCAGCGCCTCCAGTCGTCGGGCGTCCAGGGGCTCGGCCAGGACCAAGCTGAAGGTCCCTTTGCCGTCGATATCGCTGCCGGCGGCCAGGTAGGGGCGCTGCTCGCCCCACACGATCGTCGACGCGACGCCGGGCTGCGCACCTGCCGCGACACCCGGTGCCTCCTGGCGAAACGACCAGGCCGACGGGTTGACGACGTCGGGCGCGCCGCGCGTGACCATCGGTCGCAACCCGTCCAGCACGACGGCCGTCAGGTCGCGAAACGGTTGCCACCAGTCCTCCGACGCGAACAGGTCGGTGAAGGTCAGGGTGTCGATGTGGCTGCGCGCGGCGTTGCGTAGCTCGGGAACGGCCGCGGCGGTCCGCACGCGTCCCTCCAGCGCCTGCCGTTCGGTGGCCACTGCGCGTTCCACTTCGAGGCGAAGCGCGGCCGCCGCTTTCAACATGGCCGCCGGCGTCGCTCCCGTCGTCGTCTCGGTCAGCCCGCGCGAACGCCGGGCGACCAGCGCCGCGACGATCACCGCCGCCACACCGATCGCCGCGAACAGCGCCACGCGGCGGCTGGAGATCGCTACCGTCGGCGCGATGAAGCTGGCCGCCTGGCCGACGATCGGCCCTCCCGGCGTCAGGCTGGTGTCGACCAGTTGGGGCGTGCGCGACGGCGGGCCGTGGCCGCCGCCGCGGGCCTGACTGGCGCGCAGGGCGGCGCGCAAGGCCGACACGAAGGCGTTGACGCTGGGATATCGATCGCTGCGATTTTTCGACAGCCCGGTCATCACCGCCGCGTCGACCAGCTCGCCGGCCACCGGGGCCAGCGACGGCGGGATCTCGTGCACCACGCTGTACAGCGCCGCTTCGATGGTGTCACCGGGGAAGGCCTTGCGCCCCGTGAGCAGTTCGTAGGTCATGGCTGCCAGGGCGAACTGATCGGCGCGCCCGTCGATGTCCTCGAAATTGGCGCGGACCTGTTCGGGAGCCATGTAGTGCGGCGTTCCCATGATCACCGGATTGGTGGCCAGCGTCGGCGACGTCTTGACCTTGGAGATGCCAAAGTCCAGCACCTTCACGAACTCCGTGGGCAGTCCCGCGGGCGCCGCCGCCAGGGGAACCAGAAACACGTTGGCCGGCTTCAGGTCGCGGTGAACGATGCTCCGTTCATGCGCCGCCGTCAGCGCCGCGCCCACCTGTTCAACGATGTTGACCGCCTCGGGCAGCGGCATCGGCCCGCGCTGGGCCATTCGTCGTTCCAGATCAGAGCCTTCCAGGTACTCCATGACGATGAAGGGCGTCCCGTCGGCGGTGGTGTTGAAATCGATGATCTGCACCAGGTTGGGGTGGCGCAGGGCCGACATGATCTCGGCTTCGCGGGCCAGGCGCTGCTGCGTGCTGGGATTCAAGGCCAGCACCTCGCGGCGGAGCACCTTCAGGGCATAACGGCCGGCCAGCCGAGCGTGGCTGACCTCGTACACGATGCCCATCCCGCCTTCGCCGATCTGGCGGACGATCCGATAGATGTCGCCGATCGTCGCTCCCACGGCGAACCCACCCTTGTCTGACCTGGACCCCTCCATGAAAGCGCACAAAAACTGACCACGTCGGCGCCGCGCCGTCAAGGCGCCGGCCCGTCAGAATTTGCATTACTGCAGCGAACAGCTGCCGGCAGCGGGATCGCCCAGCAGGGCATTTTTCAGGGCGGTGACGGCTCGGCCGTCCAGGCCATCGCCCGAAAACACGATGCCTTGGTCGGCGTTCAGCACCAGCGTGGCCGGGATGCGCCGCTGCCCCAACGCATCCGCCAGGTGAAATTCCTGGTCGGTCAGCTGTGGAAAGCTGAGCTGCCGCGCCCGGGTGAAGTCAGCGATGGTCTCCCGGTTCTCACCGACGGCGACGCCCAGGACGGTGGCTCCGCAGTGATGCGCCTGCTGCGACAGGCGCTGCAGGGCCGGCTGCTCGCGCACGCACGGCTCGCACCAGGGGGCCCAGAAGCTGACCAGGGCCGGCCGACGTCCCAGCGCGTCTATGAGCCGGGTCGGTCGTCCGTCGAGATCGGTCAAGACGACGTCGCGAAAACTGCCGGCCGGCTGGGGAGGGGCGGCCCCCACAACCATCGACGGGCTGCCCAGCGTCTCCGTCCTTCCCGCGCAGCCGGTGGCGGCCATCGATAAGAGCAACGCGAAGACCGACCCTAAAAACCGAAACCCAACGCGCATGTGGTGATGTCGACGGTCAGATGATTCGAGCGGAAGTAATATTCATACCCGATTTCGGCGTGAAGGTCTTTCACATAACGGGTCACATAACGATTTTTGGGCGTCGGTAAATCCAGGGAAACGGCGCCGCCCACAGTCTGGGCGTGGAAAGCGTCGAGATCACTGTCGGCGGTGCGGAATCCCGTCGCCCCGGGATCGGCGCTGGTGGTGAAGTAACGCGTTGCCCTCTGGCGGTGATAGCGATAGGTGGCGCGCAGGTGCAGCCAGGAGACCACCCGCTGGGCCAGATCCGCCTCCGCCGTGTGCGCGCCTATGCCCCAATCGTCCAGGTAGGCCCGGTAGTAGAGCTTCAGCGCCCCTTGCCAGGGCAGCCACTGGGCCACGCGGCCGGCCAGGGCGTGGCGCTGGCGGTGGCGCGGCATGCGCTCTTCACCGCGGTCGCCGTCGGCCAGCAGAACGCTGTTCCAGGTGTTGGTCAGCGTCCCCAGCTGGACCGTGCCGCCGTAAGAGATCGCCGCGACGGTGGTGGGCGACAGCAGTTGCGTCAGGCTGAGGTTGAGGTTGGTCGTCGAACGGCTGGCGCGGCTGTGGCGCGTCCCTTCCAGGTCGAAGTGATCGAACCAATCGACGACCTGGTTGACGCTGGCCCCCACCACCGTGTTGTCTTCGGCCAGCGACCGCGTCACGCCCAGACCGAACGACCACGATTCGAACGGCTCTTCCAGGTGCAGGGCGGCCCGAAAGTCGACGTCGGTGGTGGCGCTCCAGCGATAGGTGGACAGCGTGTCCAGCGATCCGGCGACGTTGATGCGCGATGGTGTGCTGACCGCATCGACGGGGCTGTCGATCGGTTTGCCATAGCGCGAATGATCCGGTGACGCCGCGGTGACCACGTCGACAGGGATCCAGATGCGCTGGGTAAGGCGATCGCCCAGGTGCGCCACCACCTCGGCCTGCGGCTGGTCGATGGTGACGCGTTCCGATCCGGGCCCGCCGGGGGGACCGGCCGCTGACTGATAGCCGATCCCGTTCTGCGCGAATTGCGTATAGCGAACCCGCACCGATTCGATCTGATACGCCGGCACCGACACCGGCGCCGGCGCATCGACGGGTGCAGGCGGCGGCGACAGGGGCGAAACGGCCGCCAGCAGGGCGGCTAGCCAGGCGATCACTGGCAGCCGCAGCCTCCGCCCGCCGGCGTTCCATCGCCGCCCGCGGCCCCTTCGCGCGTGCTGTAGAACTTTTGCTTCTTGTGCGCCTCCAGCGCGTCGGCGTCAAAACGCATCATCGGATCGGCCAGCCGCTTGCGCCGATTCTGCGGCACCACCACGCAGCCTGCCGTCGCTGACAAGGTCGCCGCCAGCAGAAACATGACCGCCAGCCGCTTCATGGCCACCTCTCGTCCGTCGGAGCACGGACAATGAAACTGTCGATGACACCGACCGTGGCCGCGGAGAACGCCGAGGTCAGCAACAACCCGAATGGCAGCCTCCGGCGATTGACCAGGTCCGGATCGAACGGATCGCGCGCCTCCATCATCGCCAGCGTCGCCGCCGACGTGGCCAGCGAGACCAGCCCAAAGACGGCGGCCCGTTTCCATCGCCTGTCCACCCCGTGCGCGACCCAGGGCGCCGCCGCGAACCCCGCGGTCATGATGTAGATCCCATCACGCTGCAGATCCCGCCGGTCGTCCTGCGCCACGAACACACTGCCCACCATCAACGGCACAAGCGCCGTCAGCGATCCAGCGACCGGTCCCCACAGACGCTGCGGCGGCGCCGGCGCCGTCTCGTCGGCGCGCGCTGATCCGACCCCCAAGCAGAGGCCCAGGGCCAAAACCAAAAGACGTCCGCATTTCATGGCCGGCCGCGACGTTAACATGCGGACCCCCAGCAACTAGTACCTCGTCGCAGGGATTTTGAAGGGTTGGTTTCCGCTCAATCTCGTCCGGAACAAAGAGCGGACCGCAGGGTGATGCTGCGCTGGACGGCATTCGCTTTCAACGCAGCGCTTGCCGCGGCATCACCCGAGGACCGCAAGGCGCGGCGGAATCGGTTCGATCACGACGGACCGCCGACCCGCGCCGCGCACCGCCGACCTTGCGCTCCGACGCTTCTCGCGCCGTTATCCCCGGTGGGCGCGGATCGCAGGTCGGTGCTCGGCGAGGGCTCTGGGCCG
>JAXDMH010000869.1:0-3944 GCA_034666225.1 Myxococcales bacterium | reverse complement strand
CGTCGACATCGGCGGGCGCCTGCAGCATGCCGGCGAGCGCTGGGACGCGGGGGTCGAGCTGTCTTTGGTCGTCGCACCGGTTCACCTGCGCGGCGCTGGTTCGAACCTGACCCCCTCCGAGGAGGGTTGGCGCGTCGAGGCAGGCCTGCGCCTGGGCGCCGCTGCGCGCTATTGGGTGGGCAAGACCGTGGGCGTTTTCATCACTGTCTATAGTTCGGCGTTCCCTCGGCCGTATACTCTAGGGGTCAGGGACCTGGGCACTGTGGGCCAGACGCCCACGCTGTGGCTGGGTGCCGCGCTGGGCCTGGCGGTCCGGCTGCACTGAATAGATCTCCCATTGAAGGTTTTGCATGACCCCTCCCGTTAAACAATTGACTTTGACGGTGGAGAAAGTGGTAGCCGTGGGTGCCCCCCCAAACGATGGCGTGCGGGGGTTGCTTTCATTCGAGGAGATCTATTCGCAGTGGTTTCACGACGTGTCGAGGTGGGTGCGGGCGATGGGGGGGATGAATGCAGATCTTGATGATCTCACGCAGGAGGTCTTTCTCGTTGTCAGACGGAAGCTCTCCCAGTTCGATGGTCGAAACCTGGCCGGCTGGCTGTACAGCATCGCCAAACACCAGGTGCGGGACTATCGGCGACGGGCCTGGGTGCGCCGGTTCGTCAAGGGGCCCGACCGCGAGCAGGACGGCCAGGACCAACCGGTCTTTCTGGTCCAGCCGACGCCCGATCCGGGCGAGGTCTTGCAGCGAAAAGAGGTCGAGCGTTTCCTGATGGAGACCTTGGCCAAGATGAGCGACATGCAGCGCACGGCGTTCGTTCTGTTCGAGATCGAAGGGTATAGCGGCGAGGAGATCGCCGAGCTGGAACAGATCCCGGTCAACACGGTCTGGACCAGGTTGCACCACGCCCGCAAACGTTTTTTTGAATTGGTCGATCAGGCTCGTGGGGAAGGGAGATTGCCGTGAAGAGGTTGCGAGACGAGCTTAATTCGTCAGACGAGGTGATGCGGTCGGCGGCGCAGTTGATGCGGCGGGTGAGCCCGCTTCCGCCGGACAGCCAGCGGCAACGGCGCGTGCGTTTGATGCTGGGCGCTCCGCGACGGAGGACGACGCTGTGGCGTTTGCTGCCGCGGCCGGCCCTGGCGCTGGGCATCCTGCTGGCCAGCGTGGCTGGCGCCAGCGCGATGGCTGGCGGCGGTTGGCACTATGCCCGTCAGCGCATCTCCTGGTTGGCGCTGCCCAGGGCGACGACGACGACGATAGCAGCGACGCCCAAGGCGGCGCACGCGCCCGCCCGACACGTGGCCACGCCAAAGCGCGAGGCGCCGCTTGCCGAGGAAAGCGCGGCGTCCACCGTTGCCGCCGAGGCACCGGCAGCGCCCGTCGTTGTTGCACCACCGGTGGTTGAAACACCGGTGGTTGAAACACCAGTGGCGATCGAGACGGCGCCCGTGGTCGAAGCGCCCTCCATCGTCGCGCGGCACGATCGGCGAGCGACGGCCAAGCGCAAGGTGGCGCTGGCTGAAAAGCCCGCGCCCAGCGCGCCGCCGGCCCCCGCGGTCGCAGCGCCCACCGGTCCGGGTGCCGAGTTGATGGTCGAGGCCATGGAGGCACGGCGGGCCGGCAAGATGGCGCGTGCAGAGCGCCTGCTGGCCGAGTATCGCCAACGCTATCCGAACGGCGTCCTGCAGGAGGAGGCCCTGGCCTTGTCGCTGGAGGCGGCGGCGCTGCGCGGTGACACCGATTCGGCGGCCGACCTGGCGCAAGAATACCTGCGGCGCTTCCCGGCGGGACGGTTTGGCGCGCGCGTTCGACAGGTGGTAAAGACCTTGCCGCGTTGATGTCCAGCGTGCGCCTCTTTGCTCTGGGCCTGGCGGCCTGGATCCTCGCGGGCTGCGGTCGCTATCTGGAGATCGGCCAGCGGGCCATCGAGCCGGTCACTGACGGCGGGATCGAAGCCGTGCCGTCGTCGGATACCGCTGACACGTCGGGTGCCCCTGCCGACGCCACCGATCAGGCGCCCGGCGAGACGGAGGTGGGTGGCGTGCTGTGGCAAAGCAATCTGGAGACGGGTGATCTTTCGGAATGGGATCGCGGTGGCCACACCGTGGGCGGGACCTACCAGCAGCGGGTGATGACGTCCGTGTCGACGGAGCAGGCGCATTCCGGCTCGCACGCCATCAAGATCTCGTTCGACACGTCGGACGGCGCCAGTGACCACATGGCCGAGTTCTATCGCCGCGTGGAGCCCGGCCCCGCCTACTACAGCGCCTGGTTCTTCATCGACGGTGCGCACGTCCCCGGCGTCTACTGGACGGTTCTCTATTTCTTCTACGAAAAAACGCCCGGCGATTCGACCAGCCGGCACGGGCTGTGGGACGTGAACCTGGAAAAGACGAACCCGTATTTTTACAACGAGACCAATCAGAAAAGCATCAGCACGCAGCCCACGACACCCTATCCGGTGGGAAAATGGTTCCACCTCGAGGCCTATTTCGCCTATCAGCCGGAGCGCAACGGCCAGATCCAGGTCTGGCTGGACGGTGTGCAGATCCTGGACGCCCCCAATCTGGGCCCCGCGACCAATGACAACCTTTACTGGGGCATCGGCAGCGACACCGACAAGCTGACGCCGTCCGCTTGCACGATCTACGTCGACGACGCGGTGGTTTCGACCAAGCGCATCGGACCCTAGCGGAACCCAGCGGTCGCCGCGCTTGACGGGTTTCGGCGCTTGGGAGCAGTCTTGCGGGACCAACATGAACTCGACAGCAGCGCGTTTGTTCCGGGGCTGCGGGCACGGGGGAGTTGTGGCTTTGTTGACGGTGGTCGCCGCTTGCGGCAGTACGGCACCGCGGGTCACCAGTGACGGCGGCTATAGCGGCGGTGATGACAGCGCGACCGGCACGCCGATGCCGGCGCACTGGGACATGCTGCCGGCGGTGGCCCACCCGCGGTTTTACACCGGGGCGGCCGCGGCGGGCGGCAAGCTGTACCTCATCGGCGGGACGACGGGCGGCGTTTCGTTCAACACGGCGCCTGAACGGTTCGCGGCCGACGTGTTCGATCCGGTGACCAGCGCGTGGGCGGAGCTGCCTCCCCTTCCGGTGGCTTTCATCATGCCCAACGTCGCCAGCGTCGCCGATCAGCTGTTCGTGCTGGGCGGTCTCGACACCAATCAGACCTTCGTCTATGACGCCGCCAATCGCGCCTGGGTTGCGAAGAAACCGATCCCGGTGACGCCCGGTCGCGGCGGCGCGGCGGTGGGCGTGTCAGGGACGACGGTCTACCTGGCCGGCGGCGCCGTGCGGGGACAGTCGGCCAACATGCTGAACACCGGCATGCGCCAGTCGACGCTGTTTGCCTATGACACCGTGGTCGACGACTGGCAGACGCTGGCCGAGCTTCCCATGGCGGTCGGCTATGCCACCGGGGCCGTGGTCAACAACCAGCTGTGGGTGATGGGCGGCAGCACCGACTTCTCGCGGACGGATCAGGTCTGGACCTTTGACATCGCCGGTGGGCAATGGACCACGAAAACAGATCCGCTGCCGGTCGGATTGAGCAGCGCCACGGCGGACGTGCTCGGCGGGCGGATTTACCTGATCGGCGGGATCGCCACGTCGATCGGCCGCATCAACGGCGACACCCTGGTGCTGGATCTGGCCACCGAGACCTGGACCACCATGACGCCGCTGCCCACGCCCCGTTTCGCCATGGGCTCGGGCGTGATCGACGGACGGATCTATGTGCCGACCGGCGAAGCAGAGCTGAGCATGGACATGTTCGGGGCCACGCCGGCCTTCGAGGTCTTCACGCCCGAACGCCCCGCGCAGGATTGACTCGTGCACCGCGCTAGTGCACCTCCCGCGAGATACGGGCAAGCATCTTGCGGTGGTCGCGCACGATTGTGTGCGCTGTCTTCGTCCAGACGAACGGCGT
>JAXDMH010000868.1:0-11085 GCA_034666225.1 Myxococcales bacterium | reverse complement strand
TGGCGTGCTTGGCGCGCGAGAGCAGGTCGAGGAAACGCGTCGGGGTGAGGACTTCGTCGGTGCGGCCCAGGATGGCGCCCGTGGGTGAGACGATGCGGACGGCGGGCAAGGTGTCGGCGGCGTACTTCTTTTTGACGACGCCCAGGGCCGGCTCGTCGTCCTCGCGGGTGAGATCGACCCGCAGCAGGGTGAAGTCTTGCATGGCCTGAGCGACGTCCGGATGCGAGAAGACCTTCAGGTCCAGCTCGCGGCAGGGGAGGCACCAGTCGGCCATGAAGTCGATCACCAGCGGCTGGCCGGCGGCGCGGGCGGCGGCCAGGGCTTCGTTTTCGCTGCGCAGCCAGGTCAGCTCGATGGAGCTCTTGGGCGTCAGCGCATAGTTGGTGACGGCGAACAGGCCCACGGTGGCCAGCGCCACGCCGACCGCCTTGCGCACGCCGGCGGCGGTCCCCTGGTGAAAGGTCAGGTGCACAGCGCCCAGCACACCGCCGGCGATGACGGCGCAAAGCGCGCCGACCAGAAACAGGGGCGTGCGGCCCGTCAGGTGACCCAGCGACGGAACCACGTTCTTGAGGTAGTAAAGCGCCGCCGTGAGCAGGGCGATGCCGAAGACGCTCTTGACCGCGTCCATCCAACCACCAGAGCGGGGCAGCGACATGGAAAACCCGGCCAGCACCCAGAAGGGGACGCCGAACCCGACCGCGTACGTCGACAGCAGGGCGAACCCAAAGACAGCGTCGCGGGTGGTCGCCACGTAAGCCAGGATCGCCGCCAGCGGCGGGCCGGTGCAGGGCGCGGCGATGATCCCGCCCACCAGGCCCATCAGAAACGCGCCGCCAAGGCCGCGCCCGCCGACGCGCGACAGGCGCGCCTGCAACGGCCCGGGGACGGTCAGCTCGAAGGCGCCGAACATCGACAGGGCCATGGCCACGAAGAACAGCGCCAGCGGGACGATGACCCAGGGGTTGGCCAGGAAGGTGCCGAAGGCTTTCCCCAGCAGGGCGAACACCGTGCCCAGCGTGCCGAACATGGCGGCGATGCCCGCCACGTAGAAGGTGGCCAGGACCAGGGCGCGGGCTCGACTGACGCCGGCCTTGGCGCCGAAGATGCTGATGGTGATGGGAATCATCGGATACACGCAGGGCGTGAGCGCGGTGAGCAGCCCGGCGGTCAGGGCGAAGATCATCGTGGGTGGCGGCGCCATCGCCTTGATTATAGACGCTGGCGGCGGTTAAACCGGGTACGCTGAGTCGAATGGCCGGAAACCGTCAACCATGAGCGCCTTCAGCAAGAGCAACCAGACGAGCAAAGACGACAAGAGCGACGAGCTTGGCAAAGCCGGCGCCGCTTCCGGCGACCTTCCGGCGCTGCGCGGCGAGATTGACGGGATCGACGACCAGATCCTGTCGCTGCTGGATCGCCGGGCGGAGGTGGTGCAGAAGGTGGGCGACCTGAAGCGGCGCCGCGCCGAGACCTTCCACGTGCCGGGCCGCGAGCGCGCCGTCCTGGAACGGCTGACGGCGGCGGCGCGGGGCGCTTTCCCGCGCGAAGGAGTCCGGCCAGTTTTTCGCGAGATCATGTCGGCCTGCCTGTCGCTGGAGAGCCCGCTGGTGGTGGCGTACCCGGGGCCGGAGGCGACGTTCAGTCACCTGGCCGGCAAGACGCGTTTCGGTCTGTCGGCGCGGTATCTGCCGGCGGCCAGCATCGGCGAGGTCTTTCGCGAGGTGGGGCGCGGCGCTGACTACGGCGTTGTTCCCGTCGAGGAAGCGTCGGAAGGCTTGGTCATTCACGCCCTCGATCACTTCATCGATTCTGATCTGCTGATCGTCGGCGAGATCATCATCGAGGCGGCCCATGCCCTGCTGACCCACAGCGGAGCGACCACCGGGATCGAGCGGGTCTATGCCCATCCGGTGGAGGCGGCGCGCTGTGCAGCCGGGCTGATGGAATCGGTGCCGCGGGCGGCGGTGGTGGCGGCTCCGTCGGCGGCGGCCGCGGCGGTGCTGGCGCGCGACGATCAGCGGGCGGCGGCGCTGGCGCCGGCGCTGGCGGCGGAGATCTTCGACCTGACCGTGGCCAAGGCGCGGCTGGACGACGGGCCGGTGGAGCTGGCGCGTTTCCTGGTGCTGGGGAAAGACCCGGCGCCGCCCACCGGCACCGACGCCACCAGCTTGCTGCTGGGGTTGGATGACAAGCCGGGGCGGCTGGCCGGCGTGCTGGATCGCCTGGCGGCGGGCGGGGTGAACCTGCGGCGCATCGCCTCACGCCCGACCGATCGGCGCGACCTGCGCGATCTGTTTTTCGTCGATCTCGACGGGCATCGCAGCGATCCGGTGTGCAAGGCGGCGCTGGATGTCCTGGCCAGCGAGCTGCCCCTGCTGAAGGTACTGGGTTCGTACCCGCGCGACGTCGCGCCCGGCGAAAGACACGTATGACGGCGCGGCCGATGTGGAGCGGGCCGCCGCTGGGACGGATGGCGGTGATCGGGGTGGGCCAGATCGGCGGATCGGTGGCGCTGGCGGCGCGGGCGGCGGGCGCGGTCAGCGACGTGGTGGGGTTCGGGCGCAACGCAGAAACCCTGCGGCGCGCCCGTGAGCTGGGGATCATCGATCGTGTGGCCGGCAGCGTCGCCGAGGCGGCCCGCGGGGCGGCCGTGGTGGTGCTGGCCACGCCGGTGCGCAGCCTGGCCGCGCTGGGGGCGGAGCTGGCGCCGGTCGTCGCGCGCGACGCGCTGGTGTTCGACGTCGGCAGCGTCAAGGTGCCAGCGGTGCGGGCCCTGGAGCCGGTGCTGCCGGCGGGAACCTTCGTGGCCTGCCATCCGGTGGCGGGGACCGAACGGGTGGGTCCGGAGGCGGCCAGCGCGACGCTGTTTCAGGGGCGGCCGTGCATTGTCTGTCCCACGCCAGCGACGGGCGCCACCACGCTGGCGGACATTTGCCGGCTGTGGGCCGGGGCGGGGGGCGACGTCGTCAAGATGGACGCCGCTGTTCACGACCGCGTGCTGGGAGCGTGCAGTCACCTGCCGCACGTGGCGGCGTATGCGCTGGCGGCGGCGGTGGCAGGCGCCGACGGCGAGGTGCTGGGGCAGATCGGACGTCTCATGACCACCAGCCTGCGCGACACGACCCGCGTGGCGGCGTCCAGCCCGGCCATGTGGCGGGACATCTTCCTGGACAACCGCGGCGAGGTGCTGCCCCTGGTGGATCGACTGCTGGCCGAGATGCAGGCCTTGCGCGGCGCCATCGCCGCCGGGGACAGTGCCCGCCTGGAGGCGTTGCTGGCAGCGGCCAAGGAGGGCCGCGATCGGCTGATCCCCGGATGAGACCAACCGGAGCGGCAGAGGCGATGGTGCTGGCGTCGGTGGCGTCGCTGGCAGTGGGCTGCGCGACGGCCGGCGACGCGTCGACCGGTGGCGCGGCGGGACCGGGCGGGGCGCGCAACGCGCCCGATGATCGCGACCTGGTGGGCGTCGTTCCGGCCGGGCCCGAGACGGTGCTGGAGATCGATCTTGGTCAGCTGCGCGATTCACCGTGGTCGCGCGGGTTGCTGCAGGCGCGTTCGGAGGACGAGCGTCAGGCGCGTCGTCTGGCCCTGGGCTATGACGAGCTGGTCGACGTCGACCGCATGGTCTTCGCCGTCACCGAAGACGCTGGTGGGCCTCTGGTGCTGACCATTTCGCAGGGGCGGTTCACTGCCGATGCGGTGGGGCGCGGTTTCGCGGGGGCTCACCCGGGAGCCACTGCCGATCCCTGGCGCGGCAGTCCGCTGTGGCGAGCCGGTCAGGAGGCGACCGCGCTGGTGACGCCGCGGACGCTGGTGTCGGGGCGCCTGGACAGCGTGCGCGGGGCGATCGACTGCGCGTTTGGTCTGGCGCCCGACGCGCGCGGCGGGGGCCTGGGGCCTGTGCGTCGCGCCATGGAGCCGGAGCGCGGGGGACCGGCGCTGGTGGCCGCGGTGGCGGTGACGGAGGCGATGCGCCAGCGGGTCGGTGGCGAATTCCAGTTGCCGGATGGCCTGCACCACGCGGGCGCCCGTCTGGATCTGGGGGCAGCGCTGGATGTGTCGCTGCTGGCGCTTCACGATCGGCCCGAGCAGGCAGCGGCGGCGGCGCGCCTGGCCCAGCAGTTCCTGGTTGATCTGCGCGGTCGGACGCTGCTGCGCGTGTTCGGGCTGGGGCCGCTGCTGGACGGCGCCAGCTTCCATGCCGAGGGGACGCGGTTGCGCGGGCAGTTGCACATTCCCGAGAGCGAGCGCGCCGACCTGGCCCAGAAGATCACGCTGATTCTGGAGACGCTGCGGCGGGCTCGCTCGCGCTGAGGGCGGCGTGTTAAACCTGGCCGACACCCATGACGAAGACGTCGGAACCGGCTGATTCTCCGGAAATTCTTTCGGTCCGGCGCTCGGGCCCGCTGCGCGGGAGCTGCCGCGTGCTGGGAGACAAATCGGTCTCTCACCGGGCGCTGCTGTTCGGTGCGCTGGCGGACGGCGTGGTGGAGATCGCTGGCCTCGGCCGCGGCGGCGACAACGTGTCGACGGCGCGCGCGCTGCAGGCGCTGGGCGTTCGTATCACTCTGGACGGCGAGCGGGCGCAGGTGGTCGGCGTGGGGCTGCGCGGCTTGCGGGCGCCGGCCGCAGGACGCCCGCTTGATTGCGGCAACTCGGGGACCAGCATTCGCTTGCTGACCGGGCTTGTGGCCGGCCAGGCGTTCGAGACCGTGCTGGAGGGCGACGCGTCTTTGACCAAGCGCCCGATGCGCCGTCTGGCCGAACCGTTGCGCCAGATGGGGGCCACCATCGAGGGGCGCGTCGAACCTGCGCGCCCGGGCGATGTCTTCCCGCCGCTGCGGGTGAAGGGCGGCGCCTTGCGCGGAATTCGTTACGCGCTGCCGGTGGCCAGCGCGCAGCTGAAAAGCGCGCTGGTGCTGGCCGGCCTGCAGGCCCAGGGGCGTACGGAGATCACCGAGCCGGCCCAGTCGCGCGATCACACCGAACGGATGCTGCGCTTTCTGGGCGCGCCGGTGACGACCGATTCTGCACGCAACCTGATCGTCGTCGATCCTGACGGCTGGGACGGGCGCCTGCGCGCCATGCCGATCACCGTGCCGGGTGATTTTTCGTCGGCCACGTTTCTGCTGGTGGCGGCGCTGATCGTTCCCGGCAGCGACGTGACGATCGAGAACGTGGGTGTCAACCCGACGCGCACGGGGGCGCTGGACGTGCTGCGCGCGATGGGCGGCGATCTGACGGTCAGCGAGACGGGCGAGGCGATGGGCGAGCCGGTGGCGCGGGTCCGGGCGCGCGCTTCACGCCTGCGCGGGACGCGCGTGGACGGGACGCTGGCCCTGCGCTCTATCGACGAGATCCCGGCGCTGGCCATGGCGGCGGCGGCGGCCGAAGGCACCACGGTGTTCGCGGATCTGGCCGAGCTTCGGGTGAAGGAATCGGATCGCATCGCCGCCCTGGCCCGCGAGCTGGGACGGGCCGGCGTGGCCGTGATCGAGCAGCCCGACGGTCTTTCCATCGAGGGGAGAGCGGGGGGCGACCTGCGCGGCGGGACGGTCAACCCGGAGGGCGATCACCGCATCGCCATGGCGGCGGCTGTCCTGGGCCTCTGCTCGTCAGAGCCGACGCTGGTCGAGGCCAAGGAGATCGCCACGTCGTTCCCGACGTTCGCGGCGATGCTGCGGGCCCTGGGCGCCTCGCTTTAGCGGTCGGCGGCGTTTTACCAGCGCCAGGCCAGCGCCACGGCGGTGGGTCCGCTGCGCTCGCGCGCGCGCATGATCGTGATGGTGGCGCCGGTGGCGGCGATGGTCAGGCCGGCGCCGATGAGGACGCCGCCCATGGTGCTGCGAAAACGATTCTCGGAGCAGCCGGTGGCGGTGCATTTGCCGATGGAGGCCAGGACGGCGAAGCCGGCCGCCGCCGACAGCGCGCCGACCATGGCCCCCACCACCGGCCCGAGCAGGCGAGGGGGGGGCGGTGGCGGTGCGGGCGGGGGTGTCGTCGGCGGCGGGGCCGCATCTTCGATGAAGACGCGCAGGGCGTCCGCCAGCCGCAGCATGATGTCGCGCGCCTCGGCCACGGTGCAGACGTCGCAGCTTTTTGATTTGGTGGCCACGGGCAGCGCCGCCGGGGTGGGCCCTTCCGTGGCGAAGATGCGCCCCACCATCTTGTAGCTGTTGCCGGCCACGTCGACCTTGACGCGCGCCACGTACTTGACGTCCAGCAGCTGGCCGATGGCCTTGAGGCACAGCGACGAATCGCAGTGGGCCAGCTCGGGCTTGTTCTCCAGGCGGCGGCTGGTGTCGACGGGATCCAGCACGGTCAGCCCGGCGCGCGTCAGTCCGATGACAAAGCCGTCCTGCAGCTGCAGGGCCAGCGCGGGCGAGGCGCCGCCTTCGATCTGAAATTCAGGAATGGCGATTCGGAGCTTGGCGGACGCCCGGCTGGGAGCGGCCAGCAGAGATCCGACCAAGACCATGACAACGGCGGCGGCGCGGCCCATGCGTGGGCGTCATTGTACCGAGCATCAGGGCGGAACGCATGTTTGTGGCAAACCATGCGCGGCCAGCCCAAAGCAGACGTGCTTTTGCGTTTTGTCGGGAAGGCGCGGACAGCGCCCGGCCGCCCAGCAGGCATCGCGGGCGGCGCCGTCGCAGGAAAAGATCGTACGATGCTGCGAGCTGCGATAGTCGATCTCCAGGTGCACCGGGCCCAGGGCGCCGGCGCCCAGCACGCCGTCGAGATCGGGGCCTTCGGGACGCACGTCGAAGCGCAACCCTTGCAGCCAGGGCTCGCCGTCATCGATCACAGCCACCGGCACGCCGCCGCCCACTTCGACATAGGCCGCGCTGTTCTGGGCTTCGTCGGGCGCGACCGGATCGGTGTCGCAAGGCTGAACGCACGCTGCCAGCAACTGATTCTGTTCCTGGCGGAAGGCCACCCATTCGATGCGGCGCGAGCGGGCCAGCTCGACGCAGGCGCCGGGGTTGTTGTCGGCGCTGACCTCCATGTTGACGACGGCGATGCGCGGGATGGTGGTCCACTGCGCCTTGATGGCCGCCGGCCAGGTGGCGACGAGCAGGTCGCCGTCGGTCAGGGGCGGCACCGGCGCCGGATCCGACGCCATGGCCGACATCCGATTCAAATTGGCCGCCACCCGAGCCCACGCCGATTTGCTGAGCACCATCGGTCCCACGCCGGTGGCCAGCAGCAAGGACACGTCGCTGCCGGTGGCCTTGTCGATGGCTTCGCGCGCGGTGGCGCAGGTCTCGACCGCCTCGTCGCGCGAGAAGGCCCGGGGGCCCGCGCAGGTGCGCAGCACGATCCGGGAGGGCGCGACGCTGATGGGGCCGGACAGACCCACGAAGTCGCCCGTGCTCTGGGCGCTGACCTCGCCGCCGCCGTAGGCGTTGAAAGGAATGACGGCGAAACCGGCGTCGGCCAGAAAGCCGTCGACGGCCCCCTGATGATCCCAGAGGGTCAACGAGGGACACATCAGGGAAGGGGCGCTCCCGGCGCCGCAAGAAGCGCCCATCCGGATGTCCACCGAAAACCCGGCCAGAAGGTCCGCGCCCATCACGCCCCCCACCACGACGTCGGTGGTTCCCGCCGGGTGCAATGGCAGCTGCAACGAATTGATGCCGCGAAAAAGCCCGCGCGTGGGCGCGTCGGCGGTGGCGTCGTGCAGTCGGAACGACCGCGGTCCCAGGGTCAACGTGCTCCCGGGTTCGCCGCCCAGGATGGTCAGCGGCGTGCCGGTGTCGATCAGCATCTTGAACCCGGCGGCGCCGTCGGCATCATCGCTGGCGGCCGCCAGCAGCGCGCCCGGCGCCATGGTCGCCAGCGGTCCCAGCGGCGCCCGCGCGCCGATGATCGGGAAGCCGTCCACCGTGCAGCAATCGCCCGAACAGCCAGCCGCTCCCAGCAAGGGCAGGGCAGCGACGATGGCCAGCGAGAGCCGCAACATTGAGAGGACCTTCGCCCGCGCCTCTCTAGTCTTCCGCCTTCTCGTCGAGCTTCTTCTTCATGCGCGTCATCAGCGCCTCGAAGGATTCCTTGGTGATGATCTTGTTGAACTCGGCGCGATAATTTTCCAGCATGCTCTGGTCGTCGGTGAGGACGTCGTAGACCACCCAGTGGCCGTCCTTCCAGAGCATCTTGTACTCGAGGGCCAGGTTCACCTTTTTCCCACGCGACAGTGTGCTGAGCACGGCCGTCACCGCCGCCTCGCTGCCGTCCTTCGTTTCCTTTTCGTACTTGATGTTGTAGTTGGGGCTGCTGTGCATCTGGCGCAGGTAGCTGCGTTCGACCAGCTCGCGCAGGGTGCTGACGAATTCCTGGCGCTGTTTGGGCGTCAGCGTGTCCCAGTGGCGCGCCAGCGACCGCCGGGCCAGCTCGCCGTAATCCAGGAATGACCCGACCACCTTGCGGACCTCCGCTCGTTGCAGCTCGGCCTCGGGCGACCAGTCGGGGCGGTCCTTCTTGAGCACCTTGTCGAGGGCCGCGTTGGATTTCTTCAGTTCGGCCATCGGGCTGGAATTTGCGGGCGGCGGCCCGCTCTTGCCGGAACCTCCGCCGGGGGCGTCGCCGGTCGCCGCCGATTCTGCGGATGCCGTGCCCGCGCCCGTTGCCTTGGACGCCGCTTTGTTGCTGCCGGCCTTGGCTGGTTTGGCGGAGGCAGACGCAGACGCAGACGCAGAGGCAGATGCAGGGGTAGGGGCATCTGCCGCTTGGGAGACGCCCGCCGCCCAGAGCGGGAGCAGCGGGAGGAGGACCACAACCAGGATCGTTCGCAATGGCAATGACGGACGCTTCGAACTCATGGGCCTCTTCTTACTGTGGACGGTCATCGAGGGGAAGTTATGCATTTCACGTGCGGGAGTCGGGTAGATCAACCGCATGGCGCATGGTACCGTCAGATAACATGGGAACCGGAGAATATCCGCGCACTCCGCTCCCGGTCGTAGGGGAGCCTTTCGACGCCAAGGGTTGGCTGACCCAGGCCACCGGCGAGATGCGGGAGAGCTTTGCACGCAACCGGCGCGTGATGTCCTTCGGCGAATACTTCACGCTGTTCGCCGCCGACGCCGCCAAGCAGGTGCGGTCGGCCGCGCAGTACGTCCGCGACGTGATGGACCACTATGGGACCGAGACGGTGCGAACTCCGCGCGGGACGTCGGTGCGCTGGAAAATGTTCGACACGCCCTGGGACGGCGGCAAGGACGCGCTGATGGGCCAGGAGGAGGTTCAGGGGGCTGTCTATCGCCTCATCTCCAACTTTGCGCGCGAGGGGCGGACCAATCGCCTCATCCTGCTGCACGGGCCGAACGGCAGCGCCAAGTCGACGTTCGTCTCCTGCCTGCAGCGGGGCATGGAGCACTATTCCAGCCTGGAAGAAGGCGCCCTGTACCGGTTCAACTGGATCTTCCCGTCGCAGAAGTTGACCAAGGGGGGGATCGGGTTCGGCGGGGGCGGGTTTGAACAATCGGGCGGGGCCGCCGACACGTTCGCTTATCTGGAAGACGACCTCATCGAGGCGAAGATCGTCGACGAGATGCGCGACCATCCGCTGTTGCTGCTGCCGCGGGGCAAACGCCGCGACCTGATCCAGCAACGGCTGGGGCCGGCCATCGCCGCCGGGTTCCGGCCGGCCGATTATCTTTTGCGCGGCGATCTGTCGCACCGCAACCGCCAGATCTTCGAGGCGCTACTGTCGTCGTATCACGGCGATCTGGGCAAGGTGCTGCGCCACGTGCAGGTGGAACGGTTCTATGTGTCGCGGCGCTATCGCCAGGCGGCGGCCACGGTGGAACCGCAGCTGGCGGTCGACGCGCGGTCGAAACAGCTGACCATGGACCGGTCGCTGGCCTCGCTGCCGCCGGCGCTGCAGTCGCTGACGCTGTACGAATATCAGGGCGAGCTGGTCGACGGGAATCGCGGCGTCGTCGACTTCGCCGACCTGCTGAAGCGTCCGCTGGAGGCGTACAAATACCTGCTGGGCACCGTCGAGCAGGGGCGCATCTCGCTGGACGTGGCCAGCCTTGAACTGGACACGATCTTCATCGGGTCGTCCAACGAGGGTTACCTGGCGGCCTTCAAGGAGGTGCCCGAGTTCCAGTCGTTCAAGGGACGCATGGAGCTGGTGCGCGTGCCGTACCTGCTGGACTACAAGATCGAACAGCGCATCTATCAGGCGCAGATCGTCTCGGCGCACAGCGAATCGGGCAAGCACGTCGCGCCGCACGTGGCCTGGGTGACCGGGCTGTGGGCGGTGCTGACGCGCATGAAGAAACCGCTGGCCGAGAAATACAGCAAATCGCTGGCCGATCTGGTGGGGCGCCTGGGGCCGCTGGAAAAAGCTCTGCTGTACGCCGACCTCAACACGCCCGAAGGCCTGAGCGCCGAGCAGCACCGCGAGCTGGTGGCCGGCATCGAGAAGGTGGCGCGCGAGTCGGACAACTATCCCAACTATGAAGGGCGCACCGGCGCCTCGCCGCGCGAGATCAAGCTGGTCATCATGAACGCCGCGCAGAGCCCCAAGTACCAGTGCCTGTCGCCGTTCGCCGTCTTTGACGAGCTGGAGGAGCTGGTCCGCGGCGTCACCGTGTACGAGTTCCTCAAGCAAGAGCCGCTCCCGGGGGGCTTTCACGAGAACCGCAAGTTCATCTTTCAGGTGCGCGACAAGCTGATCGAAAAGATCGACGACGAGGTCCGCACGTCGATGGGCCTGGTGGACGAGCGGCGGTACATCGAGCAGTTCGAGCGGTACGCGTCGCACGTGTCGTACTGGGTGAAGAAGGAGAAGGTCCCGAACCCCATCACCGGGCGCGACGAAGATCCCGATGAGGATTTCATGACCGACGTCGAACGAATGCTGGACGTCAGCGCCCGCCGCGACGAGTTCCGCCGCGAGGTGATCGCTCGCATCGGGGCGTGGTCCATCGACCATCCGCGCCAGAGGCCCGACTATGAACGCATCTTCCCCAGACCCATCGCCGAGCTGCGGGAAGCTTTCTTCGGCGACCGCAAAAAGCAGGTGCGCAAGATCAACGAAGACCTGCTGGTGCTGATGACGGACGGCCC
>JAXDMH010000867.1:0-4682 GCA_034666225.1 Myxococcales bacterium | reverse complement strand
GTCTCTGCGGATCAACTGATCGCCAAATCGGTCGGCAGCACCACCTGCGTTCCGTCGCTGGCGATGGGCATTCCCGGCGAACGATTGCCAGGGTTCAACGAGGACGGTTACGGCGAGGTCTATCTGGACAACGTCTCCTTCACCGGTCCGCGCACCGCCGTCCAGAAGGACAGAGATCCGCAGGCGCTGTTCAACCGCCTGATCGCCTGCAGCTCCATCGGTCAGGGCGGGGGCGGGGCCATGCCGGATCCGCTGCTGGCAGAGCGATCCAAGTTCGAGGCCGGCGTCATGAGCGCGGTCAAGGACGAAGCCAATCGGCTGCTCGGCTGCGTCGGGAAGGAAGATCGTATTCGCCTGCAGCAGTACTACACGTCCGTCACCGAGCTGGAGCAGCGGTTCCAGACCACGCCGATGAGTATGCCGTCCGCCTCGTGCGCCACGCCCCCGACGGCGCCGCCCAATACGGGCGCCACCTATGCCGAGAGCATCCACCTGATGATGGACACGCTGGTCTTCGCCTTCCAGTGTGGCCTCACGCGGGTATCGACGTTGATGATGGACGGCGCCTTCTCGCGGCGAAACTACAACCTGCCCGAGCTGAACGGCGCCGACTATATCCACGGCCTGTCACACGCCGAGATCTCCCACGATCGGAACATCGATCATCCGCGCTGGGTGAGGATCACCACTCACTTCTTCGAGAACTTCGCCTACCTCCTGCAGAAGATGACGTCGATCCAGGAGGGTGATCGCACCATGCTGGGCAACAGCATCGTCTACATCAACAGCGAGTTCGGCGACGGCGACGCCCACAACCAGTTCCAGCTTCCCGCCATCGTGGCCGGGAACGCCGGCGGGAAATTCAAATCCGGCCAGCACATCGCCTTGCCCGACCGGACGCCGGTGGCCAACATCCTGCTGACCATTCTGCAGACCATGGGCCTGTCGCAAGATGCCTTCGGCGACAGCAAGGGCCCGGTCACGTCCCTGCTGGCCTGACGGCGCTGATTCCGACTACCGACGGGCGGCGGCGATCGAGGTTACGGCCGCCGGCGACGTCGCCGAGGTCGACGACGCCGTTGACGTCACCGCTGCCACCGACGAACGACGAATCAGATCCGGCTTCAGGATCTGCTCCGTGGCGGGCGCCTCGGGATCCTGCAGGCGGTGAAGGAGGCGGCTGATCAGCGCCGCGGCGATTTCGGGCAGTGGCTGCCGCACCGACGTGATGGCCGGGCACAGCAAGGCGTCCAGATACAGATCGTCGATGCCGACGATCGAGATGTCCTGAGGCACGCGGAGCCCTTGCTCCTGGAATCCGGAGACCAGGCCGATGGCCACCATGTCACTCATGGCCACCACCGCCGTGGGGCGCCGCTCCCGGCTGCTGATCTCTGCGGCGATGCCTCGTCCGATGGCCGCCAGCTCGGCGTCGGAAGAAGACACCTTGAAGGAACGCTCGATGATCCGGGCGCTGTCGGCGTGCCCGGCTTCTTTCATGGCGACGACAAATCCGTCCCGGCGATCCGATCGGTCTGTGGTCGACATTGGTGCCGTCGCATAGGCGATGGATGTGTGGCCTTTTTCCAGAAGGTGTTGCGTGGCTGTTCGTCCGGCGTGAACGTTGTCGATAGAGACGTAATCCATCAGCAAGGGGCAATCGCCGGCCGGTCTTTGGTTCAGGCTGACCAGCGCCAGGCCGCGGTCGATCAGCGGCTGATAGTCCTGCTCCTGTCCCTGCGGCGACGTCAGGATGGCTCCGCGCAGGCCGTGCGCCAGGAACTCGTCCAGGAAACGCTTTTCCTCGGCCGGGTCGGACTGCGTGTTTCCCAGGATGACGAAGTGGGCGTGTTGACGCGCCACCGCCTCCAGCTCACGCGCCAGGGAGCTGGAAAAGGCGCTGGCGATGGAAGGCACCAGGAGGCCCAGCATCGGCGTCGTGCCGGTCTTCAGCTGACGGGCGATCTGGTTGGGCTGAAAATGCAGCGCCCGGATCGATTCCTCGACGCGGCGGAAGGTCAGCGGCCGCATTTTTTCGGTGCGGCCATTCAGCACGTTGGAAACCGTGCTGACGGAGACGCCGGCGTGTTCGGCGACGTCCTTTATTCGTGAGGCCGGCATGAAGGGGCAAATCCGTTGTGAGTCCGGTTCGATCCGAGAAAAACCCTGACCGAACAAACACTATTCGGGTTGGCCCAGCCTGTCCACCCGCCTCGGCGAAGTATACATGTCATTGATCGTTGTAATTCTTAGTTATTCCAGCTGCATACGTTTGATACATTAATTTTGATCGGTTTGTGGTCGGACCACCAACTAGTCAGGGTTGGGCACGCAAAAACTGTCGGTTCTGTTTGTCTCGGCCGCGACCCTGGCGATGGGCGGATGTCAGGGCCTGATAGGGAACCCCGGCGAGCCTGACCCGAGCAGCGGCATGCCCGGTAATACCAACACCGGCGGCGGCGGAAGCGGGAACCCTGGCAAGCCCGACACGTCGAAGCCGGGTGACCCGAACGCCGCCGGGCTGATGCCGCTGACCCGGCTTACCCGGCGCGAGTACAACAACACCATTCGCGATCTGTTCGGCGACACCAGCCGCCCCGCGGATGGATTTCCTGAAGATCACGACGGCGATTTCTTGTTCCGTCGAGCCGGCACCGTGTCTTCACAGGATGCCACGACGCTGCGAGACGCCGCGGAGGCTGTCGCGGCCACCGCCGTGAAGAACAACTTTGCCACGCTGGTCACCTGCGACACCTCCGCCGCCAACGAGCAGACCTGCATCCGCAGCTTTGTGCAGACGTTCGGCCAGCGCGTGTACCGCCGGCCGGTGGTGGCCGCCGAAGCGGATCGCTTGATGGCCCTTTATCAAGCGGGACGCACCACCCTGTCGCTGCCGGTCACCGGCGCGGTCAGCTTGCTGCTGGAAGGGATGCTGCAGGCACCGGAGTTTCTGTATCACTGGGAGCTGGGGCCGCAAAAGCCGACGATGGAAGGCAACGTCGTCAAGCTGGGACCGTACGAGAACGCCGCGCGCCTTTCGTTCTTCCTGTGGGGCTCCGTGCCCGATCAGGCGCTGTTCGACGCGGCGACCGCGGGCAAGCTGGGCACGCAGGCTGAACTGGAAGCGCAGGCCACCCGCATGCTGGCGGACAACAAGGCGCGCGAAACCGTCGCCGAGTTTGTCCAGGAATGGCTGAACCTGGACCAGCTGGCGGATCGCACCAAGGACCCGATGGTCTACCCGGAGTTCAAAGACGATCTGAAAGCGGCGATGCAAGACGAGACGAACGCCTTCGTGTCGAACGTGGTGTTTGACGGCGACGGCCTTTTGCCCACGCTGCTGACCGCCAGCTATTCGTTCGTCAGCAAACCGGCCGCGGCGGTCTACGGGTTGAACGGCGTGCTGGGTGCGACGGTGACGCGCACGGATCTGAACCCGCAGCAACGGTCCGGCCTGCTCACCCAGCTCGGCTTCCTGACGTTGACGGGCGCCACCGACGGTTCGCATCCGGTCAAGCGCGGGCGCAAGGTTTACGAACGGTTGCTGTGCGGGGTGCTGCCGCCACCGCCCGCCAACGTGCCGGCGCCCAAACCAGCCTCTGCGGGCGGCACCACGCGCGATCGCTTTCGCGACCACGACAGCAACGCCTGCGCCACCGGCTGTCACAGCATCATGGACCCGATCGGTTTTGCCTTCGAGCACTACGACGGGATCGGTCGCTATCGGACCCTGGACAACGGGTTGCCGGTCGATTCGACGGGGTCCATTGAACTGGACGGCGCCAAGAAGCCATTCCAGGACGCCACCGAGCTGGCGCACCTGCTGGCCACCAGCCAGGACGCGCGCGCCTGCTTTGCCACGCAGTGGGCGCGGTTCGCGTACAAGCGCGACGACACCGACGCTGACCGCGCCTCGATCAATGCTGCTGTTTCAGCGTTCAGCAAGGGCGGCAACGTCGTGCGCGATTTGCTGGTGGGCGTGGCCGGGTCGCGTTCGTTCCGCTATCGAAGCCTGGCCGCCGGGGAGATGAACTGATGAACCACCATCGATTTTCACGGCGGGCGCTGCTGAAGAAGCTGGGCGCCAGCGCGGCGATGCTGCCGCTGTTGCACAGCGAGAAGGCGCCGGCCGCGATGCCCAGCGGGTTTCCCAAGCGCCTGGTCACCGTGGTGTGGACGAACGGGATCATCGCCAATTCGTTCTATCCGACCGGCGCCGAGCTGACGCTGGGCGCGACGCTGGCCCCGCTGGAGCCGTGGAAGAGCAAGATCCTGATGCCGATGGGCCTGGATCTGAAGGTCCTGCTGGATCTGAACCGGCAATACGACGGTCACTTCACCTATCCGACCCTGTTCACCGGCACCGGGGAAAACAAGTCCGAGGGGACCACCGGGATGGGGCCGTCGATCGATCAGGTGATCTCCGATGACATCCGCACCAGGGTCAACCTGCCCGTGCCGGCCTTGCACCTGGGCGTCAAATCGATGCCGGGCGGTCAGCCGAGCAGCTGGCGGGCGTCCGGTCAGAAGAATGTCCCGGAGACCGATCCCTACCGTCTGTTCGATTCGCTGTTCACCAGCGCCGCGATGCCGACCATGCAGGTGGACGTCCTGCGCCAGCGACGGCAGAGCGTGCTGGACTTCCTGAACAAGGATTTGACGGCGTTCAGTCAGAGGCTGGG
>JAXDMH010000866.1:0-12432 GCA_034666225.1 Myxococcales bacterium | reverse complement strand
CAGGTTGAAGCGCACCTGCCCGAGCGCGACACGCTGGAGCATAATGAAATGATAACCCATGCCGGGCCCCACCGATGAACGCCCCGTCTCGCTGGGCGAGATCCTGCAGGCAGCCGAGGCCCGCGATGTCGCGGCCTTCGTCGAACGCCTGACCCAGCAGCAAAACTGGGAGGCGATCGCCTTTCTGTTCAAGGTGGCCAGCAAGGCCCAGGGCAATCCCCGCATCAACGTCGGCGATCTGACGGCGGCGGCCCAGGCCTTTCGCGATCGCGCCGCGGCCAGCCGGCGCAGCAAACGGGACAGCACCAGCGCGCCCGACGCCGACCTGCGCGCCTGCCGCCTGGCCGCCGCGGAGGCCCTGCTGGCCTTCGCCCGGCGCCCGCTGGAGACCGAGGTTGATCGCCGTGCCACCCGCCTGGCCGCGACGCTGCTCTTCGACGCCGGCGATCACGGCCGCGCCGCCCCGCTGTTCGAAGAGCTGGGCGACGATTCGCGGGCCGCCGATGCCTTTGGCGCCATGGGCGACATCGACAAGATGGAAGAAGCGTTGGCCCGCGTCGACGCCCGTCAAAAAGCCCAGCGCTCGGCCGTCGATGCCATGCGCCGCTTCGAAACCTTGCTGGGCGCCGGCGAACGCCTGGCCGCGGTGGCCGTGGCGGCCGCCATCGCCGAAGGCGCGCCGGAAGCGGCCACCGCCCACGAACTGGCGCGCAACCTGGACAGCCGTCTCTGCCGCCAGGGCGGCGTGACGTTGCGCCTCGACGACGGCCGCTCGCTGCGTTTTGCGGCGCTGCCGGCGCTGCTGGGCCGCGATCCGGGCGCCGCCGTGCCACTGCGCGATCCCGGCGTGTCGCGCCGGCACGCCACCATCCGGCGGCGCGGCGACGGCCAGCTGGTCATCGAAGACGCCGGGTCGCGGGCCGGCGTGCGCCTGGCCGGCGCCCTGCTTTCAACCGCCCTGCCCTTGCACGGCGAAGGCGAACTGTGGCTGGGACCGACCTGCGCGCTGCATTTCACCGTGGCGCCCGACGGAGGCACGGCCATCCTGCGCGGCGCCGCCGGCCTGGACCGCACGCTGCTGGCGATCATTGGCGATGGCGATCGGCCCTTGCCCCTGGACGCGATCATGCCGGGCGCCACCGGGCTGTCGTTTTCGTTCGACACCGGCGTGGCCCGCCTGAAACGCACGGCCGACGTCGCCGTGCGGGTGGCTGGCCAGTTGATCGGCGGCGCCTGCGATCTGCTCCACGGCGATGTGATCGAAATTCGCGCCGGCGCCGGCGCGGTCTCGGCCGCCGGCGCGGCCGAAGCGTGGGCCCTCCGCTTCGAGGTCTGCTGATGCCGCCGGCGCCGCCCACACCACCGCGGCGAGGCAGCGCGCCCCGACCTCCGCCCGACCCGCTGCGCGACGCTGATCGTTTCGAGCGCAACGGCGATCTGGCCGCCGCCATCACCTCGCTGCGCACGTACGTCGATGCTCATCCCGACGACGACGCCAACCGCATGCGTTTTGCCCGGCTGCTGGCCCAGGCCGGCGATCGGGCGGCGGCGCGCCGGCACCTGGGCATGCTCGATCGCCGGGGCGCCTGGCCCACGGACGGCGGTCAGCAGGCGAATCGAGCGCTGGCCGAGATCGACGAGGCCGAAGGGGCCATCAGCAGCGCCGCCGTGCGCTGGGAGCGCGTGCTGGCCGACGACGTCGACGACCCGCAAGCGCGCGCCCGGTTGCGCGCCCTGCGTCCGCACGCCGACGCGGTCCCGCTGGCCGCCGGCGAATCCGCCACGCTGGTCTCACCCGAAGGCGTCGAGACCTTGCGTTACCGCCTGGTGCGCGAGCTGGGGCGCGGCGCCACGTCGGCCGTTTACCTGGCGCGCGACGAGATGCTGGGGATCTTCATCGCTCTCAAAGTCTTGCATCCACAGCTGGCGGCACCGGCCCGCTCTGAAGCGCGCCGGCGCTTCTTCGCCGAGGCCCGCCTGGCGGCAGCCCTGCGCCACCCCGGCGTCATCGCCATCTACGACCTTGACGAACCGACCCGGACGCTGTCGATGGAATTTCTGGCCGGCGGAACCCTGCGCACGCGCCTGCGCGGCGAGGACCCGCTTGATCCGGAGGAGATCATCGCCATCGCCACCAGTCTGCTGTCGGCGCTGGCCTACGTTCACCGGCAAGGCGTCGTCCACGGCGATCTGAAACCGTCGAACCTTCTGCTGCGCGCCCCCGGCCAGGTGGTGCTGGCCGATTTCGGCATCGCCCAGCTGACGGCCAGCGACGGCGGTCCCGTCCGCAGCGGCGTCGCCGAGGCGCCGGCGGGAACGCCTCTCTATCTCGCGCCCGAACAGTTTCAAGGCGCGCCAGCCTCGCGCGCCACTGATCTCTTCGCCGCCGGCGCCATCCTGTGGGAGGTCCTCGTCGGCGCCCCGCTGCGCGGCCAGGCCGATCTGGTGACCGGCCTCTATCGTCCCGCCACCGTCAAACCACCGGCCCTGGCCGCCCTGTCTCCCGACACCCGCCGCCTGGCCACCCTGGTCGCGCAACTCACCGAATCCGATCCCAACCAACGCCCCGAAAGCGCCGCCGTCGCCCTGGCCCACCTGCGCGCAGGCGGCATTCGCGAAGCGTGAATTCAAGTCAGGCGCGGGAGGTCTGGAACCCTCCCAGGGTTTCAGCGAAAATTAATCTGAAAGCCGGCGTGGGCGTCGGTCACCGTCGAGAAGATGGGCAGGCCGACCAGCTCGTTGATCTCGAGGACCAGCGACAGCGACGATCCCACCTCGGCGGTCACCCCCATCCCCAATCCCGCGATCCAGGGACCGCCCCGAACGGTGTCCTTGAAATTCGGATCCTTGGCGTCGGGATAGATCACCAGCCGAAAGCCTTCGCCCCCGCCGGCCATGGCGGCGCCGTAAAATCGAATCCGCCGCTGTCCGGTGAACCACAGCAGCCGGGCCATGACCGAGTTGGCGCCGGTGGCCGCGTACTTTTCGTATTTCTTCGCCTGCGGGATGTATTGATTGCGCCCCTGCAGCGACAGGGCCACGAAAGGCGTGAGGTGAAGCCCGATCTCGGGCGCCAGGTGTCCCAGCGACGACCAGGCCGTGCCGGCCAGAAAGTCACCGTTCAGCTCGGTGCGCGCCTCCGGCCCGTTGCCCTTGGCGTACCCAAGGCCCGTCCCCGCCATGAGGCCGATCCACCATCGGCGCAGGCCGAATCGCGGCGGCCCCTCGCCCTTTTCCTCCAGCGGATTCTCTTCGGCGTCGGCCGGGCGTCCCGATGCGTCTTCATTGTCAGACGAATCGCCATCCCTGCGTTCGCGAATCAGGATCAGGTTCGGGCTGTCGCTGCGACCGTTCGAGGCGATGGGTTTGCCGGTCTTGTCGCGCGCCTCGAAAAAGAATTGGACCGCCTTGCCGGTGACCACCTTCTTGGGGATGCGCCCCACGAACCAACCCTTGGGGGACTTGGTCATGGGCGCCTCGACGAAGTCCTCGGCGCCAGGCTCGCGGTAAAACAGCGCCACCGAGGTCACGCCCAGCTCGGGCGCCACCGCACAGCGCACCGACACCGACTTGAGGGGCGGCGACTCGTCGCCCACCGGACAGTCGAGGGCGTTGATGTGCACCGGCAGATCAGGCTCGTCCGAATCGGAGTCGTCGCTTTTTCCCGACGCCTTCTGGGGCGGCGGCGGTGGCGGCGGAACCTCGGCGCCTTCGGATAGCGTTCCTCGGCGCGGTGCCGACGCAGCAAGGGGCGTCGGCGTCGGCGCGGGCGGCGCGGCGGTCACCGGCGCCGGTTTCGCCGCAGGCGGTGGCGCGGGCGGTGGCGTCGATGGGCGGGCGGGCGGCGTCGCCGGCGCCTTGGGCTTCGCCTGCTTGGTCGCCTGCGCGAACAGGTCGGCCATCTCGCTGGACAACATGCTCTTCTGGATGGTGATACCGGGATCGATCTCCAGGGCGCGAACAAAACTCTGCAGCGCCTTCTGCTTGTCCTTGTACCCGGTGATGTAAACGGCGCCGAGGTGCACGTACGTCCGGGCCAGCACCGGATGCGTGTCCAGCCCCGACTTCTTGCCCAGGACCAGCGCCTCCAGCAGCGTCCGCTTCGCGGAGTCGAATTCCAGCAGGTCGTAATCGTCCAGCGCCTTCTGATTCATCTTGGTCAGACGATCGACGGTCGCCGCCTGGGCGTCCTGGGCGCGGACAGTTCGCGCGGCCCCTGCACAAACCGCGAAAACCAGCGCAATCGCGAGACAGGCCCGGCGCAATGCCCCCGGGCGAATCAGGGTGTGCCGCCACATCATGTGCAAATCCATCTCTATTGCTGAGTAATGATGAACTCGACGCGCCGGTTCTTTTCACGCCCGGCCGCGGTCTTGTTGGTCTCGATCGGCTGCTGCGAGCCATAGCCCTGCGCCTCCATGCGACCGACGTCGATCCCCAGGCCGACCAGATGCTGACGGACCGATTCGGCGCGCGACTGAGACAACTTCATGTTGTGGGGGGCGCTGCCGCGGGCGTCGGTGTGCCCTTCGATGCGAACGCGCATGGTGGGACGCGACCGCAGCACGGTGGCGATCTCGTCCAGCAGTCCAAAGCTGCGCGGCATGATGACGGCCTTGTCGGTCTCGAAGAAGATCTTCTGGCGCAGCTCGATCTTGTCCTGGGTGACGACGATGTGTTCGAACTTCTTCGGGCAGCCGTTGTTGTCGGCCGGCCCCGGTTCCAGCGGACACTTGTCGGTGGTGTCGGGGACACCGTCCTTGTCGTTGTCAGGATCGGGGCAGCCGTCGTCGTCTTCAAAGCCGTCCTTGTCCTCGGGCTCGTTCGGGCACTTGTCCTTGGCGTCGGCGATCCCGTCCTGGTCGTTGTCGGGATCGGGACAGCCGTCCTCGTCCTCGAAGCCGTCTTTGTCCTCCGGCTGGTTCGGGCACTTGTCCTTGGCGTCGACGATCCCGTCCTGGTCGTTGTCGGGATCGGGACAGCCGTCCTCGTCCTCGAAGCCGTCTTTGTCCTCCGGGTCGTTCGGGCACTTGTCGACGTTGTCGGGGATGCCGTCACCGTCCCGGTCACCGGCCGTGGTGCAGCGATTGCGCGGCGACAGGCGGTACGCCTCGCGGGCGTTCTCGTCGGCGATCAGCAGGTGCTCGCGCGCCCGAAAATAATCGCCTTCGGACAGCTCGGCGTCGGCGAACTCGATGTGCGTGTCGGCCAGAGCCAGCTGCCGGGGCGCGCAGCGATAGGCGCCGTTGTCGCGGGCCTCCTTGGCGATCTGGCGGACCTGGTGAACATTCTGTTGCAGCTGAACGCCGGCGCACCCAGCGGCGGCGGCCGCCACCAGCAGCACGCCGATCGCCGCCCAGCCACGCCCGGGCACGGAATGTGGTCGCTCCGCGATCTTCATTTTCGCGGTTGCTCGTCGTCGACGGCGGGCTTGCCCGGACCGCGAGACGCGGGGGAAGACGGTGGGCCCGGCCGCGCGGCGGGCGCTGGCGCTGGCGTTGCCGGCGTTACCGCGGGCACCGGCGGCGGCGCGGCTGGCTCCAGCGGAGCGGCGGTTGGTGCGGCGACCGAGGCGGCGTCGGACGGCGCCTGCCCCTTGGCCACCGCCAAGGCGAGGGCCCGTTCGGCCAGCGATTCGGCCCGGCGACCAAATTCAATCGACTGCTGGTACTGCGAGTACCCAGCCTCCTCGCGCGCCTTGTGCAGATACTCTTCGGCCGCCGTGTATTCGTACGGTGCCAGCTGCTCGGCATTTGCTTGCTTGGCTGAAGCCAGCGCAGCGCCCGCCTTGGTCGCGATGTTGAGGTACTCAACGGGACCGCAGCCCGGCGCGCACACCAGCGCAGCGCCAAGCGCCAGCGCCCAACGCGGGTGGTAGCGATGTCGGCCCAAGGCTCGCGGACGGTAACAACTCCCATGAGCCTGGTCAAATGTGGAGAATCGTTGCCCTGAACTCTTGCGCAGCGAAGTCATCCGCGATATGAGCAACCCCATTGTCTCCGTTCCCTCTTTCGCTTCGATCTTCTCGTCTCTTCCGATTCCCACTGCCCCTCTGATTTTCATCCTCATCCTCTGGAGGTTCACCGGTGAAACAACTTATCGCTTACCTACTTGACCACGCGATACTTGACTTCTCCGGCGATCTTTCGCTCGACATGGTGCGGGATTTCCTCCGTGACGACGACAGCCCCGAAGGCCGTTCCCTGCTGGGCAAACTGGTGGAAGAGCGCGGCGTGGACGACATGGTCGTGACCCTGGCAGACTGCCTGCAGGACTACCTGAAGACCGGCCTCAATGAGGAAGTCATCCGCGAGCAGATCCGGCTTTACAGCGAAAGCTAGAGCGTGGAAGGGGGCTGCTGCCCCCTCCCACGGGCCCTCCCCAACGCGACAAGAGCCGAGCCCAGATCTCGGTAGGCATGCGTTTTCTCCGGCGGGCAGAGCCCGCCTCCGATGCGCGGGGATCGGAGTTTGGATTGCGCTGGCGGTGGGTGGCTGCAGTGATCCTTCGGATGTTCAGCCGTTTCCGGGGCATTGCGGGGTGTTTGAGATTGTGGATGTCACGCCGGCGGATATGGCGCTGGACGTTCCGACCAATACGCCCATTGACCTGATTTTTTCGGACTACCCGGACCCGGACAGCCTGGGGGGCTCCAGCGGCCTCAGCCTGGTCCTCACCACGGGCGTCTTCTATTACACGGGCACCTACAGCGTTGATCTGATCGACAAGCGGGTGCGGTTTCGGACGCCGTCGCCGTTGCGGCCGTTCCTGGGTTACTCCCTCAATCTGACGGGCATGCTGCGGTCGTTGCAGGGGTGTTCGACCATGCCCCGGCAAACCAGCTTTGAGACCGGCGGAGGCACCAGCCCAGCAGCCGCCGTACCGCCGGCCACCACGTTCGACCAGATCTTGCCGCTGTTCGCCCACTCCTGCGGCGGCAGCGCCTGCCATCGCCAGAGCGAAAGTCACGGCGGGGGTTGCCTGGACGCCCCCGCCTCCGGCCTGTCCCTGTGCGACGCCGAAGCGTACGACGCCCTGGTGGGCGTGCCGGCGCGCCAGCTGTCCCGGTTGCAGCGCGTGGCGGCCCACGATGCCTCGCGCAGCTATCTGCTCCGCAAGCTGCTGCCTTCGTCGTCCGATGACCCGGCCAACGCGCCGCCGGTGCCGACCACCCTCGGTCACCGCGACCCACCAGGCGCGCCCCTGCCCCCCGATGACCTGCGCGCCATCGCCAACTGGATCGACTCTGGCGCGTCACACTGATCTGGAACCCTGAAAGGGTTCCAGACCTCCCGCGATGGAACTCCGGCGGCAAAGCCGCCTGCGTTCCGACGCGATTGATCTGACCTCCCAAATGGAGCGCGACTGAGCGGGAGACCAGCAAAGGAAGATTTGCGCTAGGATACCCGCCGGAATGCATTTTCACTGTCCGCGCTGCGCGAGGAAACATGCTTTTCCCGCGGCGCGGATGAACGCCGCCGGCCGCGTCCCCTGCCGCTGCGGCGCCACCCTGATCCTCCATCCGCCGCGTGACCGCCGACCGGGTTCGTCCCCCGACCTCGCCAATGCCGACATCGTCAGCCTGGGGTACGTCATCCGCGTTGAACGAACCGCCCGCGCCTTCGACAGCGCCCACAACGGCCTGCGCGACGGCCTGGGCCTGAACACGGCCAACGCCACCGGCGGCTCGCCCGACCCTGTGCGCGCCGCGCGGCCGATGCTGCTGTGGCCCGCGCTGGGGGCAGCCTGGGATCCGCGCCTGGCCATCCCGGCGGCGGCGCTGGGATTCGGCGCCCTGTCGGTCCGCTGGCTGGTGCGCTGGCTGGCGGGTGGGGGGCCGCTGACGCGCCTCCTGGAGTTCGCCGCGACGCTGGTCGCCTATGCCCTGGTGGCGGCCATCGCCACCGTGACGTCGGCCGCCGCCATTCACGACGTCATCACCGAAAACCGGCCGCTGTCGTTTGGAACGGCGCTGCGAACGCTGCTGCGCTGGCGACGCGCCCTGCTGGGGTCGGCGGTCCGGGAGACCCTGTTGTTTGCGCTGGGCGCTGTCTCGGCGGTGATCGCCGTGGCGTCGATGATCGCCGTCGGCGATCGAGGCGGTACCGCCACCGTCCTGTCGCGGGCCAGCGCGCCCCTGCAGATCATCGGGATGCTCACGGCGCTGGCCTCCGTTCTGGCCATGGTGGGCGCGCTCTTGGTCCACGCCGGGGTCACGCCTTACGCCACCGGGCGGATGGGCGTGCAGATCCTGGTCGAGACCCGGCGGCTATGGGGACGGCGCGGGCTGGTCCCGGCGCGGTCCTTCGCGCCCGGTCTGGTGGCCGGCCTGATCCTGGCCCTGCTGCTGGGCGCGGCGGTGCTGTCGACGATCGCCGCCTGGGACACGGTCGCCGCCGTCATCGGCGATTCCAATCCAGCCGCCCGGGGCGCCGGGCGGCAACTGGGGATCGATCTGCTCTGGGCGCTGGCGGGCGGGGTCTGGACCAGCTTCGTGGGTATGGCCGGGCTGCTGGGCGGTTACGCCCTGGGCAGCGGCGCGCCCACCGAGCCGGTGCGGGCGCCCGACATCATCACCGGTACCCAGCAACAAATGGAGCTGCCACCTGAAGAATCGCCGCCCCCCACCCGGCTGGCCCCCGCCGACGTGGTGACCGGCCTGGTCACCCTGCCCCCCGCCGACGACCCCGGGGCTCCGGCACCAGCCTCGAAGTCCGATCCCACATCGTCTTACAGCGCACTCCCCCGCTCTCGCTCCTAGTTTTCCTCGCCTGCGCGGCCGGGATTACGCCCGGCGGGAAAAATGCCGATAGATCTCCCCGCATGTCGGAAGGACTGGCCACAGATGACAGTGGCGACGACTTTGCCTCCGGGCGAATTCCTTACAGCCGCTATCACCTGATCGCCCGCATCGGCAAGGGCGGCATGGCCGAAGTGTTTCGCGCCGTCGTCAACGGGCCGGAGGGATTCGAGCGCGAGCTGGTGGTCAAACGGATCCTGCCGCGGTTTTCGAACAACGCGCAGTTCGTCAGCATGTTCGTCAACGAAGCGAAGATCTGCGCGCTGCTCAGTCACCCGAACATCGTGCAGATCTACGAGTTCGGCCAGGCCGAGGGGACGTATTTCATCGCCATGGAGAGCGTGCACGGCGTCTCCCTGCGCGACGTCATGGCCAAGCTGCGCGACGAACAGCGAACCATGCCGTTCCTGCTGGCGGCGGACATCACCCGGCAGATCTGCCTGGGCCTCGATTACGCGCACACGCTGACCGGCCCCGACGGCGCGCCGCTGGAGATCATCCACCGCGACATCTCGCCGCCCAACATCATGCTAGCCTTCAACGGCACCGCGAAGGTCGTCGACTTTGGGATCGCGCGCGCCGCCTATTTCGCCGAGGCGGAGAATCGCCAGGGGATCATCAAGGGCAAGGTGTCGTACCTGGCCCCCGAACAGATCAATCGGCAGCCCATGGACGGGCGGGTCGACGTCTTTGCCGCCGGCGTGGTCATGCACGAGATGCTGACCGGCCGCCGTCTGTTCGTGACCAACAACGAACTGACCAAGATGCGGCAGCTGCTGATGCAACCGACGGCGCCCCCGTCCGCCAGCAACGCGTCGATCCCGCGCGAGCTGGACCGCATCGTCCTGCGCGCGCTGGAGCGCGATCCGGCGCGGCGATATCCGTCAGCCGCTGCCATGGCCGCTGATATTGAACGGACGCTGATCGCCGCGCGCCACAGCAGCCGCGAGCTGGCCAAGATGCTGCGCGCCCTTTACCACGAGCCCGAAGAGACGCCGATCATCATCGACGAGGAACAGAACACCGTCATCGACAGCGCGACCAAAGCGCCCAGAGCGCCGACAGCCACGACGACGCCTGGCACCACCCAGACCCAGATCAGCGACCAACCGGTCACCGAAAGCTTCCGCGGCGCCGGCAGCGCCGAACGAACGCGCCTTCTGCGCGCGCGCTGGCGAACCCGCCTGGTCACCCTCGCTGTCCTGGCTGTTGTCGGGGCCGCCGCCATGGGCGGCGTCCGCGCCTGGCAAAGGTACGTCCCGGGACTGTGGCAGCGCTATGCCATGCCCTTCATTCACCCCACGACGACAGCGACGGCAGCGCCAGCGCCGGTCGCCGAGGTCGCCCCCGCCCCGATCGTGACCGCGCCAGCGGCGCCGGTCAGTGTTTCGATCCCAAGCAAGCCCGTCACCCGCCCATCCCGATCGGGCAAGCGCCCGGCGCCCAGACCTTGACGGTCTAAGAACCGTCCGCCCGCAATCGACCGACAGCGGCGTCCAGGCGGGCCAACGCCGTCTCCAGTTCGGCCAGCTTGGCCCGGTCTTTGTCCAGCACCTCGGCCGGGGCGCGCTCGACGAACTTGGGGTTGGTCAGCTTCTTCGACAGGTAGTCGCGGTCCGAGACCAGCTTGGCGCGATCCTTCTCCAGCTTGGCCTTCTCGGCCCCGGTGTCGACCAGGCCGTCCAGCGGCACCATCACCTCGACGTCGCCGGCCAGCGCGGTGGCCAGCTGATCCAGGATGAAATCGCCGCCAAAGCTGGAGCCGGTGCGCCGCACGCGCACGTCGCTGCAGCGACCCTGCTCGGCGATGATGGTCTTGTACCCGTCCAGGATCGTCTTCTTGTAATCATCGGTCACCACCAGCAACGTCCTGATGCGCGTGATCGACGGGATGTTCTTCTCGGCGCGGATCCCGCGCAGGGCCACGATCACCTTTTGCACCAGGGCCATCGACGCCTCTGACGCGTCGTCGTGAAAGCGCACGTCACGCACCGGGTACAGCGTGATCATGATGCTCTGGGGCGCGCCGGATGGCTTGGGCAGCTGCTGCCAGATCTCCTCGGTCAGAAACGGCATGAAGGGATGCAGAAGGCGCATCGCCGTTTCCAGGGCGGTGACCAGCGCCCCCTGGATCTTCCACTTGTCGGCCGCGTCGCCGCGGGCCAGCGCCGCCTTGCCCAGCTCGATGTACCAGTCGCACAGCTCGTTCCAGATAAAGTGATAGACCGCCTGCGCGGCGTCGGCGATGCGGTACTCCTCGAGAGCGGTGTCCACTTCTTCAGCAGCGCGCTGCACCCGCGACAGGATCCACCGTTCGGGCAGATCGAATTCCGCGCGGTCCGGCCCGTCGGCGATCTGATCGGCGAAGCGATCGGCGTCAAAGCCCTCCAGATTGATCAGGGCAAAGCGGGTGGCGTTCCAGATCTTGTTGGCGAACCGGCGCGCGTCCTCGACGTTGCCCATCGAGAACTTGATGTTCTTGCCCTGCGACGCCTGCGTGGTCAGCCAGGCCAGCGCGAAACGCAAGGCATCGGCGCCGTGCTTGGCGATGACGTCCAGCGGGTCGATGGTGTTGCCCTTGACCTTGGACATCTTCTCGCCCTTTTCATCCGTCACCATCGTGTGCAGGTAGACGGTGCGGAAAGGGACCTTCTTCATGAAGTGCAGCCCCGCCATCATCATGCGAGCCACCCAGAAAAAGAGGATGTCGTACCCGGTGTCCAGCATGGTGGTCGGGTAGAACGTCTTCAGCTCGCGCGTCTCGTTCGGCCAGCCCAGCGTGGCGAACGGCCACAGCCACGACGAGAACCAGGTGTCCAGCACGTCCTCGTCCTGCTTGAGGTCGGCGCCGCCGCAGTGGCTGCACGTCGCCGGCGTGGTGCGCGCCACCGTCATCTGCTGGCACTGGGGGTTGCCGCAGTACCAGACCGGAATGCGATGCCCCCACCACAGCTGCCGCGAGATACACCAGTCGCGGATGTTGTTCATCCAGTGAAAGAAGGTCTTCGACCAGGTCTCGGGCACGAACTTGGTCTTGCCCTGTTCAACCGCCTCGATGGCCGGCTTGGCCAGGGGTTCCATCTTCACGAACCATTGCGTGGACAGCGTCGGCTCGACCACGGTCTCGCAGCGCTGGCAGTGACCGACGGCGTGCATGTGCGGTTTGGAGCCGCGCTCCAGGCCCAGCTCCTTGAGACGCGCCTTGACCGCCTTGCGCGCGGCGAAGCGATCCAGGCCGGCGAACGGCCCGCCGGCCGCTGTCACCTTCCCCGCCTCGTCGAAGATGGAGATCATCGGGAGGTTGTGCCGCTGCCCGGTCTCGAAGTCGTTCGGGTCATGGGCGGGCGTCACCTTGACGGCGCCGGTGCCGAACTTGGGATCGACCAGGATGGCGTCGGCGATCACCTTGAACGTCTGCCCGGTGATGGGGTTCTTGATCTCCTTGCCGATCTTCGACGCGTGTCGCGGATCGTCCGGGTGCACGGCCACCGCGGTGTCGCCCAGCATTGTTTCGGGCCGAGTCGTCGCCACCACCACCTCGCCCGAACCGTCGGCCAGCGGATAGGCGAATTCGTACAGCTCGCCTTGCGTCTGCTCGTCGAACTCGACCTCCAGATCCGACAGCGCCGTCC
>JAXDMH010000865.1:0-2677 GCA_034666225.1 Myxococcales bacterium | reverse complement strand
ACCGCAGCGCCCAGCCCGACCGCGGCGTATCCCCACGCCCGGTGGGCCCGGGCCGGCGACGGCTCTGGTCCGGGCCGCGCCGCCACGGCGATCAGCGGCGTTGCCGCGACGGGCGCGCCGGCTGGCGGCGCCAGGCCGACCCGACGTTCGATGTCCAGACGCCTGACGCGCGCGCGTTCCAGCGCTGGTCCCGACGCGGCCAGCTGTTCAGCGCAGCGGGCCATCAGCAGCGCGTCGCCCATCGCTCCCTGCTCGCGCAGCACGACGGTGAGATTTCCCGCCGATTCGGGGGTGGGATCGGCCTCGACCAGGCAACCGAAGGCCGATGCCGCGATGGTGTAGTCGCCGCGGCTGACGGCATCACGACCTTCCAGATCCAGCGCCCGCAGCAGCTCGCGCCGGGCGTCTTCTTCCTCCGGCATCGGCGCGCAAACCAGGCCGGCCGGCAACCGCGGACATTGCTCGGCCCGCGCGGCGCCACGGCCGGCCAGCGCCAGCGCCAGCGCGAAAACGGTGGTCCAGGCCGCCGTGGTCCGAAACGTCATCGAGAGGTTGTGTACGGGCTGCGCTCGAGCTCGTCAACGATCCGGCGACGCACGGGCGCAGCGACAGGCGCCATCACCTCCCGGGGCGCCGGCGTCGCCTGGGCGTGTCGACGGTGATCGCTGCGGGCGATCCGGGCCGGCGCGTGCCGGGGCTTTTTCTGAGCACCGGCGCCGGTCGCCGGCGGGGACGCCGGCGGTGATGACGACGGGGACGCCGGCGGTGATGACGGCGGGGACGCCGGCGGGGACGCGACGGGCGCTGTCTCTCGCGCGGGTATCACCGCCGACGTCAAGGAGGCGACCGCGGGCACCGCGGGCGACGCGACGGCGCGCGCCTGTGACAGTGCCGGCGTGACCGAACGAAACGTCACGCCGCGATCGCGCCGCACCCAGTTGATCAGCAAGCTGGCCAGCCCGGCGGTCGCCGCCAGCGCCAGCGCCCAGCGCCGCCGCACACGCCGGCGCGCCAGGATGACGGCGCCGACGGCGCCGCTGCCCGACGCCGGCGATGCCGACAGGACGTCTGCTGACGCCGCCGCCAGGGAAGCGGCCTCCGTCCCGCTGACCAGGGATTGTTGCGACAGAAGCGGCGTGCCGCGCACGGTGACGCCGCCCGATGCCTTGGGCAGGTCCAGGCTGCCGGGGTCGAAATCGCGTCCCGCGGTGATCGCCTGCCAGCGAATCTTCCGATCGGGAAACACCGCCCCCAGGTGCTCGGCCACCAGGCGTTCCGGTGAGGGCGGACGGCCCCCCACGGCGTTCAGCAGCGCTTCCGCCAGCGACTCTCCATCGGGATAGCGGCGGTCGGGCGTCCGTTCCAGCGCGCGCGCCAGCACGGCGCCCAGGCGGGGCGCCCGCAGCAAAGGCGGGAGGGGCGCCGTCTGCACCGCCTGCACGGTCGCCGCGTCCGAATCGCGCCCGAACAGCGGAGCGCCCGCCAACCATTCATGCAGCACGATGGCCAGCGAGAACAGATCGGACCGACCGTCGATGGCGCGTCCCATCAGCTGCTCAGGCGATGAATAGGCCAATTTTCCGCGCACCGTGCCGGTCCGCGTGGCGTCCGAAAAGTGCACGCAGCGCGCGACCCCAAAGTCGATCAGCTTGGCAGCGCCGTCGAACCCCAGCAGAAGATTCTGCGGGCTGACGTCACGATGGATCACCTCCATGGGCGCGGTGCCGTCGGTCAGGGCATGGGCGTGATGCAACGCCGACGCGATCTCGGCGCCGACCCAGGCGACCAGCCGGGGATCAACGACGCCGCCCTGCTCTCTTTCGGCGCGCAAGAGGTGAGACAGCGACTCGCCGGCGACCAGCTCCATCGCCAGGAACCAGGCGGCATCCACCCGACCCACCTCGACCACCCGAGCGATGGCCCGGTGGCGGAGGCGCAGCGAGATCTGGGCTTCCCGGCGAAACAGCGCCACGAATCGGTCGTCGTCGGCAAGATGGGGCAGGATCCGCTTGACCGCCAGCAGCGATTGCATGCCGGGCAGGTCACCACAGCGAGCGACGAACACCTCGGCCATCCCGCCCGCGCCCAGGCGCCCCAGCAGCTCATAGCGACCCAGCTTCTCCGAGGTCTTTCGCGACAGGACGCGGTCTAGCGCAAGGAGGGTCGGCATGACAAAACCGGCTGGTCCAGTGTACCACAGGGACCTCGACGGAAGGCCGCGCACCGGCGCGGCACCGCTTCGTTGATCCGGCCAATTTCACGCAAAACTCGTCGGCAAAAATCCTGATAGCGACGTCGGGGGCGATGCTAGGCTGCCCGCGACGTGAAGGGACGATTCGGCAAGGAATGAGAGCGTCGAATCCGTGGGCGGTGGCGGCGGTGGGGGGACCCTGGGTGGCCCTGGTCCTGGCCTGTCTTTCCAGCGGATGTCAGCAACCGGAGGGCCCGGTGTCCCGCATCGGTGGCGGCGACGACGCGCTGCCGGGAACGCTGAGCACTGACGGTGCTGGCGGCGGCGACGGTGGCGTGGACGATGGCGCGGCGTCGATGGACGGCGCGAACGGCAACAGCACCGACGTTGCTGGCGACGGCGGGTCATCAGACAGCGACGGCGGCGTTGGCGGCATTGTCTTGGACGCCATCGACATGGCGCCCGTCGACGCCGTGGCGATGGCCG
>JAXDMH010000864.1:0-13480 GCA_034666225.1 Myxococcales bacterium | reverse complement strand
CCCGCCGAAACGGCGAGGGCCACCCTCGCGGATGGGCGTCTCGTGAGCGATCGTCTTGGGTGGTCCACAGGCTGAGAGCCGACCAAGCGCTCTTTCGCCGCGGGCGCGACCGAGCGGTCGGGTTGGCCCTCCGCCGCCGGTGGCGCCGACGGAATCGGCGGGGTGTCCGGGGCCGCGGGCGTTGCGGTGACCTCGACCTTCTCTCCGTCCGCACCCGCCCGGAGGGACTGGCCGGCGACCAGACGAACCCCCGGGTCCATCAGCGGCCCCTGAACCAGGACGCTGCCCTCCGTCATGTTCAACTGCAAGGTCCGCTCGTTGGCGGACCAGGCGAGATCGAACTTGGTGCCGGTGACGCGCACAGTGAACGGACCAGCATAGATCGCCCAGGCCGTGTTGATCCGGTGTTTGATTTGAAACTGCGCTTGACCGTTTTCAACCAGCACGCCTGCCCCGTCAGGCGTCGACGAGAGCACCCTACCCACGCTTTCAGGTTTGAAATGAATGCGACTGCCGTCGGAAAAAACCAGTGACGTGCCGATGCCGCGTTCACCGTGAACGAAGTTGACGTTCGTTCCGGCCTGGCCCTGGACCAGATACGTGAGAGGAGCTTCCTTTGTCCCGACGGATGGCCCGGCCTGCCCCATTTCAATCCGGCGGTGCGGCGTCACAGCGAAGATGACCAGCCCCATCGCGCCGGCCAAGGTCGCGACCAGCACACCGCGGCGCCACAGAGAGGGACGTCGTGGTCGTGTCGCCAAGGCGGCCCGCAAGCGGTGCCAATCCGCGGCGTTCACATCCTGGGGATCGTCTTCGGCGAGTACGGAATTGACCAGCCGGGCCACGGACTCCTGGTCGCGTTCGTCGCGCCCAGCGGCGGTATCGATATTTCTAGCGGTCATTAAAGTCACCCCTTCCCTCCCGCTCGTCGGGTCGAAGATAAGCGAGCAGCGTCTCGTCCTTTTCGATCAAGCGCCGCATGCGTTTCCAGACGCGGTCGATCCGGCGGCGCGCCGTGGAAAAAGAGAGCGCTTGAATCTCGGCCACCTCGGTCAATTCCAGCTTCTCGATGAAACGAAGCACGAACAGGGAACGATCAGAGGGGCCCAGGCGTTCCAGCAGCCGGTAGAGATTCCGAACCGCTTCCCGGGCACCGCTGTCCTCCGTCGACCAGGCGCCTTCGGGTAACACCCCGCTGCTGGTCAGGGACAACCATCGGTGAATTCGCCGGCGGCGCATCTCTTCTTGCGCCACCCGGGTGCAGATTCCGAACAGGAACGGCTTGAGGAACACGCCCGCCGTCACCCGCGCCGATCTCTGAAAGAAGCGCAGAAAAACCTCCTGGGCCAGGTCCTGCGTTTCGGCATCAGGCCCAAGGAGTCGCCGGAGCAACCCCCGAACGCCAGGCCAGAAGGCCTGCCACACGGCGTGGGAAGCACCGGGCGCGCCTGTAGACAGCGCCTGCCAGAGAGCCTCGTGCACACCGTCTGACGCCACGCCGAGCGGAACGTTTCGCAGTGGCTGTCGGCGTTCGGGCATCCTGAGGTTGACGGGCAGCGACATATTGCTCGGACCCTTAGCTTAATGGCTGCTCGCCGCCGCCACTGCTCAGTTAATTAGAATGGGAACCCTGGGAGGGTTCCCAAACCCTCCCGCGATGGGCTCGGGCCAGCAAAGCCGGCCCTCCCCCGACGCGATTGCTCATGGGAACCCTGGGAGGGTTCCCAAACCCTCCCGCGATTGGCTCGCGCCAGCAAAGCCGGCCCTCCCCCGACGCGATCCGCCGGCAACCCTGGGAGGGTTCCCAAACCCTCCCTCCCGCGATGGGCTCGGGTTTTAGAACGCCGCGTCCAGGACGACGTCGCCGACGACGCCGACCTGGTAAGCGGAGACGCGGCGCTCGAAGAAGTTCGCCACCTCCTGCACGTCCTGCAGGTCCATGAACGCCAGCGGGTTCCGGGTGCCGTACTGCTTGGGAAGGCCCAGCGTGGCCAGGCGTTGGTCCGCGCAGAACTCCAGATAGCCGCGGACCTCGCGGACCGACAGACCGACCACGCCTTTCCCCAGGAGATCCTCGGCGAACTGCGTCTCGCAGGTGACGGCCTCGTCGAACATCTCGGCGATGTCGCGCTTCATCTCGGCGTCGAACAGCTCCGGCTCCTCGCGGCGGATGGTCTTCACCACCTCGAACGCAAAGGCCATGTGAGCGCTCTCGTCGCGGAACACCCAGTTCGTGCCGCCCGCCAGGCCGTGCAGCAATCCCCGCGACCGCAGGAAATACACGTACGCGAAGGCGCCGAAGAAAAAGAGCCCCTCCACGCAGCCGGCGAAGCACAGCAGGTTCAGCAGGAACTGCTTGCGGTGGGCGCGGGTCTCCAGGCGATTCAGATCCGCCGTGGAATCGAGCCAGCGCAAGCAGAAATTCGCCTTCTTCTGGATCGAGGGGATGGTCTCGACGGCGGCGAACGCGCGGTGCCGCTCCTCCGGATCAGGCACGTAGGTGTCCAGCAGCGTCAGATAGAACTGGACGTGCAGCGCCTCCTCGTACAGCTGGCGCGACAGGTACATCCTCGCCTCGGGCGCGTTGATGTGCCGGTACAGGTTCAGGACCAGGTTGTTTGCCACGATGGAATCACCGGTGGCGAAGAAGGCGACCAACCGATGAACCAGGTGACGTTCGGCGTCGGTCATCTTCTTCTGCAGATCGCTGACGTCCGTCGAAAAGTCGACCTCCTCGACCGTCCAGGTGTTCTTGATGGCCGCCCGATACATCTCGAAGAAGCTGGGGTAGGCCATCGGGCGAAGGGTGAGGCACATCCCCGGGTCCAGGATGCGCGCGGGCCGACCGGCGCCGCTCACTGGCAGGCCTCGCAGGACTCGGGGTTCTCCAGCGAACAGGCGACGGCGGCCGCGTCCGCGCTGGGCGGCACCGGCGTTTCGACCGTTGCCTTTGCGATGCGGGTGGCCGGTCGAGAGCGCAGGTAGTACGTGGTCTTCAGCCCTTGCTTCCAGGCGTGAAAGTACATCGACGAGAGCTGGCCGATGTTCGGGCTCTCGGCGAAGAGGTTCAGCGACTGGCTCTGGTCGATGAAGGCGCCGCGGTCGGCCGCCATGTCGATCAGCGAGCGCATGGGCATCTCCCAGACGGTCCGGTAGATCAGCCGCAGGTCCTCCGGCAGCTCCGCGAGCGCCTGCACCGACCCCTCCCCCATCTTCAGCTTGGCGCGGACGGTCTCGGTCCACAGTCCCAGTGGCTTCAGCTCGGCGACCAGGTAACGGTTCACCTGCATGAAGTCGCCGGACAGTGTTTCACGCTTGAACAGGTTCGAGACCTGCGGCTCGATGCACTCATAGCAGCCGGCGATCGAGGCGATGGTGGCTGTCGGCGCGATGGCGATCAGCAGCGAGTTGCGCAAGCCCACCTCGCGCACGCGCGTGCGCAGGTCCTGCCAGCGTCCGCTGCCGTCCGGCGTCACGCCCCAGGCGTCGAACTGCAGCTCGCCCCTGGCCGCGCGGGTTTCTTCAAACGACGGGTGCCGCCCCTTCTCGGCCGCCAGATCCACCGACGCGGTCAGCGCGTGAAAGTAGATCTCCTCCGCGATGCGCTTCGAGATCGCCCGGGCCTCCGGCGCGTCGAACGCCAGCCGCATCTGGAAGAAGACGTCCTGCAGGCCCATGACGCCGAGGCCGACCGGACGCCAGCGCAGGTTCGAGGCCTGCGTGCTGGCAATCGGATAGAAGTTGAGGTCGATCACCCGATCCAGCTGCCGGATCGCCGTCCGCACGGTGCGCGCCAGCTTCTCGAAGTCGAACGAGACGCCGCCCTCACCCTCCTCCGCCCGCACCGTGTGACGTCCCAGGTTGATCGAGCCCAGGTTGCAGACCGCGGTCTCCGCGCCCGAGGTCACCTCGATGATCTCCGTGCACAGGTTCGACAGGTGCACGGTCCGGCCGGGGAGCGCGGTCTGGTTGCAAGCGCGGTTGGACTTGTCCTTGAACGTCATCCAGCCGTTCCCGGTCTGCGCCAGCGAGCGCATCATCCGCGCGTACAGCTCGCGCGCCTTGACGGTCTTCGACGCCAGCCCCGCCTCCTCGGCGTCGGCGTAGGCGCGTTCGAAGTCGTCGCCATACAGATCGGGCAGCGTCGGTACCAGCTTGGGATCGAACAGGCTCCAGTCGGCGTCCGCCTCCACCCGCCGCATGAAAAGGTCGGGGATCCAGTTGGCCAGGTTCAGGTTGTGCGTGCGGCTGGCCTCGTCGCCGGTGTTGTCGCGCATGGCAAGGAAGTCCTCGATGTCGGCGTGCCACGGTTCCAGGTAGACGCAGCAGGCGCCCTTGCGCTTGCCACCCTGGTTCACCGCCGCCACCGACGCGTCCAGGGTCTTCAGCCAGGGCACGATCCCGTTCGAGTGCCCGTTCGTGCTCTCGATGAGTGACCCGCGCGACCGCACCCGGTGATAGGCCAGCCCGATGCCGCCCGAGAACTTCGAGAGCATCGCGGCGTCGGTGTACTTCTGGTAGATGCCGACCAGGTGATCCTCGGGAGAGTCGAGGAGAAAGCAGCTCGACAGTTGCTCGTGCCGGGTGCCGGCGTTGAAAAGCGTGGGTGAGCTGGGCACGTACTCCAGCGTCGAGAAGAGACGATAAAGCTCCAGCGCCTCCGCGACTGTCTCCGACAGAGCGCACGCGATGCGCAGGAAGAATTGCTGCGGCGTCTCGATGACCATCCGGGTCTTGGGGTGGCGCAGCAGATAGCGATCGTAGACGGTCCGCAGACCGAAGTACTCGAACTCCCGGTCGCGCTCGACGGTGATGGCGTCGTTCAGCTTGCGGGCGTTGTTGCCCACGAAGGTCGTCAGCCGCTCGTTCGCCAGGCCCAGCCGCTGCGCCGCCAGCACCGACTGGGAGAAGGCGTGGATCTCCTGGCCGCGGACCTCCTTGTCGATGTAAGTGGCCAGCAGGCGCGCCGCCAGCCGCGCATACTGCGGCTCCTCGAAGATCAGCGCCGCCGCCGTCTGGATCGACAGTTGATCCAGCTCGCGAGTCGTCGCGCCGTCATAGAGGCCGCTGATCGTCTTGGTCGCCACCCGCATGGCGTCCACGTCGGACAGGCCCAGGCAGCAGCGATTCACCGCGCGGACGATCTTGTTGACGTCCACCGGCTCCGGCGTGCCGTTGCGCTTGCGGACCCGCATCGTCGTCTGCGGATAGCTCTCCTCCGTTGTGGCGCGCGCTCCGGTCGCGGGGCGTGACGGCGTCGCACCATTGGTCTTCGTGGCTCCGGTCTTCGTAACTTCGCTCTTCGTCTCGGTCAGCATCGGGTCTCTCCTCGTCTCGCCCCCCTCGGGCGTGAAGGACGCCGCGCGGACGGACGGGGAGAACCGGGAAGGCGCTGACCAGAAGACGGGCTGGCGCCGGCTCGGACCCACCCGCCTCCCGCGAGGCTTCCAGGTCGAACCGCCGCCGGATTTCTCCCGGCGTCGGATGCTGGCAGGTCTTCGGGCTCGCGAGCTTTCCGGCTGTGGGCCGGGTTCCTGACGCCCACCGCTTCCCAACCCCTCAACAAGAGGTCAGTGCGATTCGTGGGCCTCGTTCTCACTTACCGCTGCGGGGCAGCCCCGGATTTTCACCGGGTTCCCTTTGAGCCCGGGAGGTTCAACCCCCGAGCACCAGCACGAGATGCAACGTACTGCACTGTATCGTCACGGTCAATCTAAATATAGTGGTCTTCTGGCACTAGACCCCCACTGGTTGTGGGTGATCGGCAGGATCCAGCCACACCGCCGTACCAGCGCGGCCGCGTGGGACGGCTTCAGCGGGCCAGCCAGCCGCCGTCTATCGCCAGCGTATAGCCGTTGACGTAGGAGGCGGCCTCGGACGAGAGGAAGACCACGGCGCCCTGGAGATCTTCGGGCGTTCCCCACCGGCCGGCGGGGATGCGGCCCAGGATCTCTTTCGAGCGGCCTTCATCGGCGCGCAGCGGGGCGGTGTTGTTGGTCGCCATGTAACCGGGGGCGATGGCGTTCACATTGATGCCGTGCTTGGCCCATTCGTTGGCCAGCAGACGGGTTATGCCCATCACGCCGCTCTTGCTGGCGGTGTACGAGGGGACGCGGATGCCGCCCTGGAACGAAAGCATCGACGCGATGTTGATGATCTTGCCGCCGCTGCCCTGTTTGACGAACTGCTTGCCGGCGGCCTGACAGAAGAAGAACACCGTCTTGAGGTTCAAATTGATGACGTCGTCCCAGTCCTGCTCGCTGAAATCCAGCGCGTCGGCCCGGCGAATCAAGCCAGCGTTGTTGACCAGGATGTCGACCTTGCCGTAGGTGGCCACCGCCTGGTCGATGATGCCGGCGATGGGAGCGATCGAGCGCAGGTCCGCCTGGATCTCCAGGAAGCGGCGGTCCAGGGCTTCCACCTTGGTCTTCGTCTCGGGAGACGCCACGTAGTCCACGCCGACGATGTGCGCGCCGGCTTCCGCCAGGCCGATGCACATTCCCTGGCCCAGGCCCGTGCTGCTGCCGGTGACGATCGCGATCTGATTGGTGAGCTTGAGTCTGTCCAGAACCATGGCGGCAACACTGACATAAAATCAGGGCAATCGCGACGCTCAAGGCTTCTACGCTGCGATGCGCACCGCCAGGTCGAGGAGCTTGCTGGAGTAACCCCACTCATTGTCGTACCAGGCGATCAGCTTCACGAAGGTCGGGTCCAGTTGAATGCCTGCCTTGGCGTCGAAGACGCACGTGCACGATTCACCGCGCAGGTCGGTCGAGACGACCTCTTCATCCGTATAGCCAAGCACGCCCTTCATCGTCGTCTCGGAGGCCCGCTTCATCGCTGCACAGATGTCGCCATAGCTGGCCTCGCGAACAAGCTCGCAGGTCAGATCGACGACGGACACGTCCGAGGTGGGGACACGGAAGGACATGCCGGTCAGCTTCCCGCGCAGCGTCGGCAGGACGCGCGTGACGGCCTCGGCGGCGCCCGTCGACGCCGGGATGATGTTCTCCAGGATCCCCCGCCCGAAGCGCCAGTCCTTGCCGGAGACTCCGTCGACAACCTTTTGCGTCGCCGTGGTGGCGTGGACGGTGGTCATCAGGCCGCGCTTGATGCCGAAGGCGTCGTCAAGAACCTTGGCCAGAGGCGCCAGGCAGTTGGTGGTGCACGAGGCGGCCGAGATGATCGGCTGGCCGGCGTACTGATCGGTGTTGACGCCATACACGAAGATCGGCGTGTCGTCCTTGGAAGGCGCCGACATGATGACCCGCCTGGCGCCGGCCCGCAGATGAGCCTCCGTCTTCTCCTTGGTCAGGAAGATGCCCGTCGATTCGATCACCACGTCGACCCCCACGTCGTTCCAGGCCGACGCCGCTGGATCTTTCACCGCGGTGGCGCGGATGGGCCGACCGTCGACCACCAGGAAGCGATCCTTGACGGCCACGTCGTGCCGGAGCCTGCCGTGGACAGAGTCGTGCTTCAGCAAGTAGGCGAGGTGCGGAAGCTCGAGGAGATCGTTGACCGCCACGATCTCGACGTCGCTGCGCTCCATCGCGGCGCGGAACGCCACCCGGCCGATTCGCCCGAACCCGTTGATGCCGATCCTGATCATGCGCTGATACCAATAGCGCGAAATCCCGGTGGCCCAAAGGACAAGAAGATTGCGTTTTAGGCCAACCGTGACAGCCTGGCAGCCTGAGATGATGCGCCGCCGCGCCAAACGGGTCTGGTTCCTCGTCGTCCCCCGCACCGGGGTCCTGAACATCGCCGGCCCGTGGGAGGTGCTGGGCCACGCGAACGACGTGCTCGGTCGCGCCGCGTATGAACTGACGCTGGTGGGGCCGCGCGGGCCGGCCATCGAGACGCGCCACGGGCTGGTGGTGGGCAAGGTTCGCCCGCTGCCTCGCACAGGCGCGCGGCTTCCAGACGTTGCGATCGTGGCGGGCGGCTCGCCGCGCGTTCCCCTGCCCGACGGGGAGGCGCGGCTGGTTCCGTGGCTGCGGCGCCATCACCGGCGGATCCCGACGGTGATTTCGATCTGCACCGGTGCCTTTGTCCTGGCAGAGGCGGGCGTCCTGGACGGGCGCCGCGCCACCACCCACTGGCTTCATCTTGGCCAGCTGCGATCGCGGTTTCCTGCGGTGCGGGTCGTCGACGAAGGCATCTTCGTGCGCGACGAAGGGGTATGGACGTCAGCGGGACTGACAGCGGGGATAGACCTGGCCCTGGCGCTGGTCGAAGAGGACCACGGGCACAGCGTGGCGATGGCGGTCGCCAAAAGGATGGTCCTCTTTCTGCGGCGCTCCGGGAATCAGGCGCAGTTCAGCTCAGCGCTGCAGCGCCAGGAGACGGAACCGCCCAGGCTGCGCGACGTCTCGACGTTCATTCTCGAACACGTCGACCAGGCGCTGCCCGTGGAACGCCTGGCGGCGGGGATCGGGATGAGCCCGCGCACGCTGAGCCGGTGGTGCCGCCAGCATTTCGACGAATCGCCCGCCGAGCTGGTGCGCCGCCTTCGCGTCGAAGAGGCCCGGCGACTGCTGGAAGAGACGCCGCTCCCCTTGAAGGACATCACCGCGCGAACCGGGTTCGGCGATGCCAGCACGATGTGGCGCGCGTTCACGCAACAACTGGGCGTCACGCCGGCCGCGTACAGACAGCGTTTCGCGGCGGCGTCCTAACCCGAGACGACCAGCGCCGGCCAGCGAGGCGCCGGCTTCATGAACACTGGCCGTCCACGCAGACGCCGCTGCAGCAGTGAATGCCGCACCCACCGCAGTTCTGAGGATCGGTCAGCAGCAGCGCGCAAGCCTGGTTGCAGCACACGCTGGCCCCTTCGAAGGCGTCACCGGGAATTCGACAAGGAAGCCCGTCGCTGCCGGCGGCGCACCCCTGCAGCAGGCAGGTCCGGCAGGCCAGACCCGAGCACGACGCTCCCATCTCCAGGGTGGGCGTGCCGCAGGTGAACGCGGTGGGACAGGTGCCGCAGGTCGATCCGCCTCCCGGGCAGTTGTAGTCGCAGTTGAGGACACAACCACCGTTCATGCAGGCCGCGTTCGAGGGGCAGACGATGCCACAGCCACCACAGTTCTTCGCGTCCGACTGCAGGTCCAGCGCCTGGCAGGAGCCGCCGCAGCAGACCCCCGGACCGCCACCAGGCAGCGTGCACACGCCGTTGGTGTTGGCGCCGGTGCAGAGATCGTATTTACACACCCCGCCTTCGCAGCGACCGCCTGGTGCGCAGGCAACCAACCGGCTGCCGCAAAATGCGGCGTCCCGCTGGCGATCGTGGCAGCCGTTGGAGCCGAGACAGATGCCCATGCTGCCGTCCGGCAGAGCGCACATCGTTCCGCCCTGATCGCCGCAAGGGACCGCAGGGGGCTTTGGGTTGCTGGGGAGACACGCGTTGCCGTTGCCGTCGACCGTGGCGTCCAACCCGCCGTCGACCGGTGTTGTCTGGGGACCGTCCCCGGGCGTCACCGCCCCGCCGCCGCCACCCTGCGCCTGGTCCGCTGGCGCATCATCGGCTGGCTGTCCGCCCGTCCCGGCACCGACGCTGCCACCCGTGCCGGCAACAACGCTTCCGCCGGTCCCCGTGGTGACCGACGACGAGCTCGCCGTGCAACCGACGGACACCAGGAGAAAAAATGACGGCACCCATTTCATCGGCAGGTCCTGGGCGCAAGCCTATCACCGGCGCAATAGCGGCGGTACTCAGTTACCGCAGCCGATACGGTTCGTGTCGACGGCGACCTCATCGATCCAGGCGACGAAGCCGGGAGGCGCGCTCTGATAATTGTTCCAGCCGACACGCAGCTGGGAGAACGACGGAGGAATGTCGGTCCCCGCGTACTTCATCGGTCCGTTGGTCAGCGCAATCGAGGTGACCTCGGTGCCGTCGAAGTAGAAGTGGTAACTCTGGGTCGGCCCGTCGATGTGCCATTCGGCGCAGTGCCACTTGCCGTCGAAAGTCCAGTTGTAGGCGCTGCCCTTGCCGAACTCGGCGCCACTCGGCTGCACGTTGTACAGGAACTGGTGCTTGCCGCTGGCGTCTTTCACCGTGTCGACGACGCGCACCTCTTCGGCGCCGCGCGTGGGCCCCACGCCTTGCAGCGCGACCAGCGTCGAGTGAACGAACACCGTCGGCACGGGAACCTGAACTTTATAGAAAATGCGACCCCAATGACCGCCGCCCAGCGCGGTGGCGTCGGCGTAGATGCGTCGTTCGCCGTTGGCCGCCGCCGAGATCTTCAGGGCGTGGGTTCCGCGAGCGGCGTCTCCGACCGCCACCGCTGCCGCCCCGTGCTTGGTCCACCCGGTGGGCACCGCGCCTTCGGCGGTGGATTCGAAATCCTCGCAGATGAGGTACTTGCCCGGCGCGCACCGCGACGGTCCACCGATGCCGGCGTCGCCCTCGGTGAAGCCGGCATCAACCGCGTCGGACGAGCCGCCGTCGCGAATCGCGCCGCCCGACCCCGAATCGCCTCCTGATCCGGCGACGCCCGCGCCACCGCTGCCCGGCGATCCGCCTGCACTGTCACCGCCGCTTCCCGCGGTGGTTCCCGCTGTTCCGCCAGCTCCCGCCTCAGAGCCGGCCGCGCCCGACGTTCCCGGCGGATGTTGGCCGTTGTCGATCGAGGCGCTGCATCCTACGAACGACAGCACGCTCGCGAAGACGGCGGCCACAACGCACGTGATCAGATACCTCACGCAGATCAGAGAATACCAGGGTTGACCGTGTCTCGTCTCTCGTCAGAAGCGCGCTGGAGCGCAAAAAATAGACTGTAAGGTGTTCCTGACAGTCGTCACCAGCGGCCCCCTTGGCCGAGCGTCAAACAGTCCTAAGTTAGGATTCGTTGACGACGCCCGCCCACGGTAAGGAGCCGCACATGCGCAAACTGACTGTCTTCAATCAGGTATCGCTGGATGGTTATTTCACCGATGCCAAGGGCGACATCAGCTGGGCCCACAAATCAGATCCCGAGTGGGACGCCTTCGTGGCGGATAACGCACAGGGCGGCGGCGACGGCATGCTGCTGCTCGGGCGCGTCACGTACCAGATGATGGTGGCCTTCTGGCCCACATCCCAGGCCAAGCAGACCGCTCCTGCCGTCGCGGAGGGCATCAACAAGATGCCCAAGGTGGTGTTCTCACGAACGCTTGATGAGGTGACGTGGAACAACACCAAGCTGGTGAAGACGGGCTTGCTGGAAGAGGTCCGCGCGCTGAAAAACGCTGCTGGAGGGAACATCACCATCCTGGGCAGCGGCAAGCTCGTGGCGCAGTTGGCGCCGCAAGGGCTGATCGACCAGTACGACCTGATCGTCAATCCGGTGGTTCTTGGCAGAGGACGGACGCTGTTCGAAGGGATCGAAACCAGGCTGGCGCTGAAGCTGGCAAAGACCCGGACCTTCAAGAACGGAAACGTCTTGATGACCTACGCGGCGGCGTAAGCACCGCTGTTCTGCGGCCAGCGTGTGTGCGGGCGTGCAGCCGGCCCACCCAAGGTGGCCCGAATGTCGTACATTCCGGCCCACTTCGATGACCACGACCGTCCGGCTGCGCGCGACGTGATGACCGACCTGCATCGAAGCATCGACGCCGTCTACCGCATCGAATCGGCGCGTCTCATCGCCGGACTGGCGCGCATGGTGCGCGACGTCGGTCTGGCGGAGGAACTGGCCCAGGACGCGCTGGTCACCGCGCTCGAGCGCTGGCCGCAGACGGGCATTCCGGACAATCCGGGGGCCTGGCTGATGGCGGCGGCGAAGAATCGGGCCATCGACGTTCTTCGCCGCAACAAGCGTGTCGGCCGCAAGCACGAGGAGATCGGACGGGAGACTGAGACGAAGCAGGAGGCGGCTGTCCCCGATCTCGAGGCGGCGCTGGACGACGACGTCGGGGACGATCTGCTGCGCCTGGTGTTCACCGCCTGTCACCCCGTGCTGTCACCGGACGCGCGCGTGGCGTTGACGCTGCGCCTGCTGGGCGGGCTGACCACCGACGAGATCGCGCGCGCCTTCCTGGTGCCCGAACCGACGATCGCCCAGCGCATCGTGCGCGCCAAACGGACGCTGGCCGAGGCCGGTGTGCCGTTCGAGGTTCCGCGCGGCGACGAACTGGCCGCGCGGCTGTCGTCGGTGCTGGAGGTGGTGTACCTGGTTTTCAACGAGGGCTATTCGGCGACGGCCGGCGACGACTGGATGCGACCGGCCCTGTGCGAGGACGCCCTGCGCCTGGGGCGCATCCTGGCCGGGCTGGTCCCCGACGAACCTGAAGTGCAGGGCCTGGTGGCGCTGATGGAGATCCAGGCCTCGCGGGCGCGCGCGCGCACCAGCGCCGACGGGCAGCCGATTCTGTTGCTGGATCAGAACCGCGCCCTGTGGGATCGCCTGCTGATCGGTCGCGGGCTGGCGGCCCTGGCGCGCGCCGAATCCCTGGGTGGCGCCGGCGGGCCTTACACGTTGCAGGCGGCCATCGCGGCCTGCCACGCCCGCGCCATCACGGCGGCCGAGACCGATTGGGCGCGCATCGCCGCGCTTTACCAGGCGCTGGCCCGTCGCACGCCGTCGCCGGTCGTCGAGCTGAACCGGGCAGTGGCGGTGGCGATGGCCTTCGGTCCGGCGGCGGGACTGGCGCTGGTCGATGCGCTGCGCGGGGAGCCGGCCCTGGCCAACTACCACCTTCTGCCCGGCGTGCGCGGCGACCTCCTGATCAAGCTGGGACGACTGGAAGAGGCGCGCGTCGAACTGGAACGCGCGGCGGCGCTGACACGCAACGGACGCGAGCGCGCCCTGCTGCTGGCGCGCGCGGCGGCGTGCCGGCAAACGCCATAGATTGTAGAGACGACAGTGGGGCGGTGGGCTGTGGGGTGAGGCTCCATTCGCTTCGTCGCGGGGGCGGCAGCGGTGGGGTTCCCTCCCGTGCCGCCCCACCGACGGAGCGAATGGGGCCCCGCCTCACGTACAGCCGCCCCCCGCTGTCTCTACAACCGCCCCGGTGCGCATCCCCTACCCCGACGGAGGCGCGTCGCGCTTGATCGCAAACGGCGAGAACGCCTGGCACACCGGCATCAGCTGGATCGAGTTGATGTTCACGTGCGGCGGTCGGGTCACCACCCAGTGCACCGTCTCGACGATGTCGTCGGGCAGCAACGCCTGCGTGCCGGCGTAAACAGCCGCGGCCTTGGCGTCGTCGCCCTTGAACCGCACGTTGGAAAATTCTGTCCCGCTGCACAGGCCCGGTTCGATGTCGGTGACCCGCACCATCGTCCCCAGGAGGTCGGCGCGCAGGTTCAGCGTGAACTGATAGACGAAGGCCTTGCAGGCGCCGTAGACGTTGCCACCCGGATAAGGAAACTCGCCGGCCACCGATCCCATGTTGACGATGTGGCCGCGGTTGCGCGCGACCATGCCGGGCAGCAGCAGGCGCGTGCAGAAGGTCAACCCTTTGACGTTGGTGTCGATCATCGTCTCCC
>JAXDMH010000863.1:0-6329 GCA_034666225.1 Myxococcales bacterium | reverse complement strand
AGAAAAGCTCCCGCCCTTCCGAACGCTCGGCGGCGTCATCGTCCTCGTCGGTGTTGCCCACCTCGGCGCGCACGGCGATGGCCGTCGTCTCGTCGGGCAGCACGAACCGGATGTCGACCGGGCGGCGCGGTTCAAAAGGGGCCGGACGCTGCAGGCGCAGGCCATCCTCGCCGATGCTGCGCGCCAGCCGAAAGACGCGGCGCCCGCCGGCGCTGATCGATACCGGGACGGCGATGGGAACGCGCAGGCTCATGAGAGCGAAATGATAGGCCCCTAACCCCTAACCGACAACCTTCAGCTTGCCGTCGCCCCCGCCCGTTCCCATGATCCCCGCGAAAAAGTCGTTGCCCTTGTCGTCGACGACGATGAACGCGGGAAAGTCGACCACCTCGATCTTCCAGACCGCCTCCATCCCCAGTTCCTGATACTCCAGCACCTCGACCTTGGTGATGCAGTCCTTGCCCAGGCGCGCCGCCGGGCCGCCGATCGAGCCCAGATAGAAACCGCCATGTTTGTGACAGGCCTCGGTGACCGCGACGGAGCGGTTTCCCTTGGCCAGCATCACCAGGCTGCCGCCCGCGGCCTGAAACTGTTCCACATAGGCGTCCATGCGCCCGGCGGTCGTCGGCCCGAACGATCCCGACGCGTACCCGGCCGGGGTCTTGGCCGGCCCGGCGTAATACACCATGTAGTCCTTCAGATAGGCGGGCATGCCGTCGCCGCGATCCAGGCGCTCTTTGATCTTGGCGTGGGCGATGTCGCGCGCCACCACCATGGGGCCGGTCAGGGCCAGCCGCGTCTTGGTCGGGTAACGCGACAGCGTCGCCCGGATCTCGCTCATGGGGCGATTGAGATCGATGCGCACCACGTCGCCGCCCAGCGTCTCGTCCACGACCTCGGGCAGGTAATGCGCGGGATCGGTCTCCAGCTGTTCCAGAAAAACGCCGTCGCGCGTGATCTTCCCCAGCGCCTGCCGATCGGCCGAGCACGACACGGCGATGGCCACCGGGCACGAGGCGCCGTGTCGGGGCAGGCGCACCACGCGCACGTCGTGGCAAAAGTATTTGCCGCCGAACTGCGCGCCCACGCCGGTGCGCTGGGCCAGCGCCAGCACGTCGCGCTCCAGCCCGACGTCGCGGAATCCACGTCCCAGGGCGTTTCCTTCCGTGGGCAGCGTGTCCAGGTAACGCGCCGAGGCCAGCTTGGCCACCTTCAGCGTGTGCTCGGCCGACGTGCCGCCGATGACGATGGCCAGGTGGTAGGGCGGGCAGGCCGACGTCCCCAGCGACCGCAACTTGGCCTCGATGAACTTCATCAGGCTGGCCGGATTCAGCAGCGCCTTGGTCTCTTGAAACAGCAGGCTCTTGTTGGCCGAGCCGCCCCCTTTGGCCATGAACAGGAACTTGTAGGCGTCGCCGTCGGTGGCAAAGATGTCGATCTGCGCCGGCAGATTGCTGCCGGTGTTCGCCTCCTTGTACATGTCCAGCGGCGCCAGCTGCGAGTAACGCAAATTCGACGTTGTATAGACGTCGTAAATGCCGCGCGCGATGGCCGCTTCGTCGCCGCCCCCCGTGAAGACGTTGCCGCCTTTCTTGGCCATGACGATGGCGGTGCCGGTGTCCTGACACGACGGCAGCACGCCCCCGGCGGCGATGTTGGCGTTGCGCAGTAATTCCAGCGCCACGAACTTGTCGTTCGACGAAGCCTCGCCATCGTCGACGATGGCGCGCAGCTGGGCCAGGTGCCCGGGGCGCAACAGATGGGCGATGTCGCGCATCGCCTGACGGGTCAGCAGCGTCAGCGCCTCCGGTTCAACGCGCAGGAAAGTCTGACCGCCGGCCTGGAACGTCGACACATGGTCACTGGTCAACTGACGGTAAGGCGTGTCGTCGTGCCCCAGCGGCAGCATGTCTTGAAACTGAAAGTCGGGCATGGACCGACAGAATAGCGCGGCGGGATGCCCACCCACCAGGCCGCGCCGGCGCGCTTGCGCGCCTACATCATTGCGGCCTGGTGGACAGCGTCGAATGCGGTCGAACTATTTCTTGATCGCCATCTTGTCGGGCAGCGGCGGCAGGTACGCATAGGGGCGCGCTTCGACGATCATCCAGGTCTTGCCCTTCTTGGCCATCAGAGCGGGGACATGGAAGGTCATCGTCGGCATCGCCTTGCCGTCAGGTCCCGTCGCGCCGGTCACGGTGTGCTCCAGCTCGACCCAGGCGGCGTCCTTTCCGACCGCGCGGAAGGTGGTCACCTTCATCTCCATCTTGGAGCCATGCAGGATGCTGGCGATATCGGTGGCGATCACTTTCTCGATCTCGGCGCGGCCCTTGCCGGTCACCCCCGCTGGATTGACGATCGATCCGTCCTCGACCCAGAAGGCGGCCATGGCCTTGGCGTCACCCTTGTTGAACTGGTCGATGAACGCGGCCACGCGCGCCTTGACCGCGTCCTCATCCGCGGAAGCGGCCATTGCCTGTCCCGCGATGCCGATCAGGGCCAGGGCGGCCAGTGCCATCTTCGAAAAAGTGGTCATGAAAGATCCTTTCGTCGGTCGTTGTCGTTGTCTGCGAATATCGTTCGGAGGAACCGCCCCGCTGGTCTTCTGTCGGGGGGCCCTCGCGGTCAGTACGCGCGGTTATAGGCACCGGATCACTTTTTTACATGCGCGCTCGTGGCCGACTGCGGCAACGCCGGTCGGTTTCTCCGACGCGCTACTGGCAGACCAGCGGCAGCGGGGCGAACTCTGACAGCAGCGGTCCGAAGGCTTCGATGCGCCGGCCGTTCCAGGCGCTGTCCGTGTATTGAAAGAAGAGGCGGTTTCCCAGTGGCTGCACGCCGGCGTTGTTGTAAGCGTCCGCGTCGGTGTTGGAGTTGCCGAAGGCGTACGCCGGCTTCAGCCCCTTGTCCGCCAGCAGCTTCAGCTCGTCGGTCTTGTACGTGCCGGCGGCCGCGCCGCTGGCACCGCCGCTGGTCAGCGTGGTGTGGACAATTCCAGGCGGGAAGCCCTTGGCCGCGATCCAGTCCTGCGTTGTCTTGGCCAGCCACTCGGGGCGCGCGGACAGATACAGCGGCCGATAGCCCTTGGCGGCCAGAAGCGTCAGCACCGGCGCCGCCTCCGGGTTGGCGTCGGGCATGGCGCCGGTCAGCAGGGCCAGCGTCTGCGCGTTTTCCGACGTGGTCAGCGTCCCGTCGACGTCGGTGACAAAAATCGACGTGCCGGCAGGAACGACTTCGATGAAGAGATCCGCCGTCGACAGATCGCCGCCCACGACCAGGTGGACGCGATGGCGACCGACGCCCAGGGCTTTTGCCGCGGGGATCTCGAAGAAGAAGCGCCCGGGGGCGTCGCTGACACCCTCCACCGTTTCGTGAGCCGCCGTGCTGGTGGTCAAGGCGCTCCCCAGTTTTTCCCAGGTCGCTCCGCATCCGCGCAACAGATAGACGTCGACCTCTTCGTCGGCCAGCGCCGATTCCAGCACGGCCAGGCCATAGTGAAAACCGCCGATGATCCACTGTCGGGCGCCTGGGTTCACGAACAGGTCGCGTCCGCGGTGATTGGCGGCGCCGGAAGGCGCCTTGTGCTGCCAGGGGCGCGCCGCGCCGGGATCGGGCGCGGCGGCGTCGCAGCGCGGAACGGCCGGACAGCGGGCCGACGTGTTCGGGTCTGTTCCTCCGTCGCTGGGGCGGCCGCCCGTTCCGCCGGGCGTCTCCTGGCTCCCGCCAGAATCACGCGCACCGCTGCCTCCCGTGCCACCGCCCACGCCCATCGCATTGGCGCCACCGCTGCCGGATGCGCCGCCCGGACCCACGCCCGCGCCGCCGCCCGAGCCGTCCCCACTTCGGCCACCTGTCGCCGACGCGGCGTCGGTCATTCCGGTGCTCGCTGCGCCCGGGCCACAGGCCGGGGCCAGCGCCAGCAGCGCGACGAGCAAAAAAGCAGCGGCTTTCATGAGGCCCTCCCTGACAGAGCCCCTCATTGAAAGACCTTATTGAATTACAGTCAATACAAGGTCACTCTCCCAGGGCGTCCATGACCGCGTCATGGAGGACCGGGCGAAACTGCCGAAAACGTCCGTCCGTCGGAACCTGCGGGTGAACCCGGTTCGACAGCAGGATGATCCACAGGTCGCGTTCCGGATCGATCCACAGCGAGCAGCCGGTGAACGCCAGATGCCCCACGGCGCCGCGCGACAGGCGTGCGCCCGCCTGCGATTCGCCCGCCGCCGGGCCGTCCCAGCCGAGGCGCCACACTGAACCGGGGATGCCCGCCGGCGACCAGAAGCGTCGAATCACGTCGCGGTTGACGATCCGCCCGCCAGCCTCGCCCCGCCAGGCCGCGCACAGCGCTCCGGCGATGCGGCTCAGATCCTCGGCGCTGGTGAACAGCCCAGCGTGGCCGGCGATGCCGCCCATGGCGTAGGCGTTCATGTCGTCGACTTCGCCCAGGACCACGCGGTTTCGCTCCGGGCAAAGCTGGGTGGCGGCCACGGTGCGGTTGGCCAGCAGCCGGGCCCGCGCCTCGCTGTCAGCCAGATTCACGAACGTCGTGGACGCCAGCCCCAGCGGTGCCACCAGACCCCGTTCGACCTGGACATCCAGTCGCAAGCCCGCCGCCCGTTCCAGCAGCCAGCCCAGCAGGATGAATCCCAGGTCCGAATAGACCGACCGCGTTCCCGGCTCGTAGACCAGCGGTTCGTGCGCCGCCGCCAGCGCGATGGCCCAGCGCTGCGAGGGGGCGCTGGGGATCTGTTTGAAGAAGGGGCGATGCGCCGGCAGCCCGGCTGCGTGCGCCAGCAGCAGGCGCACGGTCACCTGGTCGCGTCCCAGACCCGGGAGGAATTCAGGGATCCCCCGCCGCACGCCGTCGTCCAGCGCCACCAGCCCGCGGTCGACAAGCTGCATGGCCACCACGCTGGTGGCCACCGCCTTGGTCAGCGACGCCACGTCATAGACCGTGTCGGGCAACGCCGGCAGCAGGCGCGGGGTCAATTGCCGATGGCCGAACGCTTCGTGCAGCCGGATCGTGCCGCCCGACGCCACCAGCAACACCATTCCCGGGACCACGCCGTCGCGAACCGCTGCCTGGCACAGCGCCCGCGCCGGTTCGAATCCCGGTTGCATGGCGTGCGACTATACGCCAACGGTCGGCGGGTCACCGGTCGGCGTCCGGCCGCGGCGCTTGCCGCCCCAAAACCGACGTGGACCGACGGAGCCGGGTGGTTTAGCCTCCTGTCGGTTCATGAAATTCGGCCAATACGAGCTCCTCGAGCTCATCGCGACCGGCGGCATGGCCGAGGTGTACAGAGGCCGCGTGGTCGGCGCGGAGGGCTTCGAAAAATTCGTCGCCATCAAACGGATCGTCCCCGACCTCAGCGAGGACGACCGCTTCGTGAAGATGCTGCTGACCGAAGCGCGCATTCACTCCGGGCTGTCGCACCGAAACATCGTGCAGATCCACGACCTGGGGATCTCGGAGGGGGGCGAATACTTCATCGTCCTCGAGTTCGTCGACGGTTATGACCTGCGCATGATCATGGAGCAGCTGGAGGCGGAAGGGGAGATCATCCCCGAGGCGCTGTCGCTGCTGATCGCCTCCGAGCTGGCGCAGGGGCTGCACTTTGCCCACGAACAACGGGGTGGAAACGGGCGGCCGCTGGGCCTCATCCACCGCGACGTCAGCCCATCGAACGTCCTCATCTCGAAGGCGGGCGAGGTCAAGCTGTCGGATTTTGGTCTGGCCAAGCGGGTGCACGACCGATCGGTGGTCGGCACGCTGAAGGGCAACCTGGGCTACATGTCGCCCGAGCAAGCCCGCCAGGCGGCGCTGGATCGGCGCACGGATATTTTTTCGCTGGGCGCCGTCCTGTTCGAGATGCTGACCGGGCACCGCCTGCGCGAAATCACCAACGAGGTGAAGACCTGGAATGACGTGGCCTCGGGGATGATTCCCTCGGCGCGCAGCGTGCGGCCGGATCTGCCCGATGGTTTCGAACGCCTGCTGGCGCGCGCCCTGGCGCCCGAACCCAGCGGTCGGTTTCCCACGGCCGCCGCCTTTGGCTCCGAGATTCGCGCGCTGCTGGCGCAGATGAATACGCCGGTGGGCGCCAGCGATCTGCAGGCGTTGCTGAGCATCATCAATCCCCCGCGCAAGCTGCGCAGCTTGATGGAGCGCTCGAAGGTGATTCGCCTCGGTCCCGAGGGACAGGCATTGGAGGACGCGGCCAAGCTCAGCGGCGTCGTGCCGGCGGTGGCGCCCGCCCCGGCCCCGCGCGGATTCGTGGTGCCGGCTCCGGCCAAGACCCAGGTGACGCCGTCGACCACCAGCA
>JAXDMH010000862.1:0-4597 GCA_034666225.1 Myxococcales bacterium | reverse complement strand
CTGGGGCGAATGCTGGCGCGCATCGCCCACCGCGGACCGGACGGTGACGGGCAGTGGGTGCGGCCGGTGACAGCGGCGGCGACGACGACGGGAGCGGGTGCCGGCGGCGCCAGATCATCGGCGGACTGGACGGTGGCGCTCGGTCACCGGCGCCTGGCCATCATCGATCTGGCCACGGGCGCTCAGCCGATGGGCAACGAAGACGACACGGTCGTCATCACGTTCAACGGCGAGATCTACAACTATCAGGAACTGCGCGCGCCGCTGGAGGCGGCCGGCCATCGCTTTCGCACGCGCAGCGACACCGAGACCATCGTTCACCATTTCGAACAGCACGGCGCGGCCGGCGTCGGCGATCTGAACGGGATGTTCGCCTTTGCCATCTGGGAGGCGGGGGGGCGGCGCCTGACGCTGGCGCGCGATCGCATGGGCATCAAGCCGCTGTTTTACGCGACGCTGTCCGACGGGGGATTGGTCTTCGGTTCAGAGTTGACGGCGCTGATGGCCCATCCCGGCGTCGGTCGCGACGTCGACACCCAGGGGCTGGTCTCGTATTTTTTCTCGGACTATCTGCACCCGCCGCACACCCTGGTGCGGGGCGTGCGCCAGCTGGGGCCCGGGCAAGTGCTGGTCTGGCAGGACGGGCGACTGGAGCAGCCGCGCGCCTTCTGGCAGGTGCCGGCGCCGGGGGCGGTGGCGCCGCAGGACGACGCTTCGCTGGCGGGCGCGCTGTGGATTCAGCTGGGCGAGGCGGTGCGCCGGCAGCTGATCGCCGACGTGCCGGTGGGGATTTTTCTCAGCGGGGGTCTGGATTCCTCGACGGTGGCCACCCTGGCCAGCGCGCAGGCTCCCGGTCGGATGAAGGCGTTCTCGATCGGGTTTGAATCCGCCGATTTCGACGAGAGTCCCTACGCGCGCCTGGTCGCCGAACGCCTGGGCGTCGAGCACGTCGTCGAGACGTTGCACGAACACAACCTGCTGGACGTGGTCGACGTGGCCCTGGACGCCCTGGATCAGCCCCTGGCCGATCCGTCGTTTCTGCCCACGTTCCTGCTGTCGCGCCTGGCAGCCCGCCACGTCAAGGTGGTGGTGGGCGGGGACGGCGGCGACGAGCTGTGGGGCGGTTACCCGACCTACTTTGCTCATATCTACGCCGGCGCTTACGGAAAATTGCCGGCGTTCCTGCGCGACCAGATCATCGCCCGCGCCGTCGGTTTGATGCCCGTCAACGATCGCTACCAGAGCCTGGAGTGGAAGCTGCGTCGCTTCACCGGTCGCTGGGACGACGACGCGGCGGTGCGCCACCTGCGCTGGATGTCGTCGGTCGATCTGCCGGACGTGGCGCGCGCCGTGCGCGGCGCGGAGGGCGTGCTGCCGCCGACGCTGGGCGCGTCGCTGCCGGAGACCGACGACCAGATGCACCGCCTGCTGGCGCTGGATTTCACCACGTACATGCCGGGGTCGGTGCTGACCAAGGTCGACCGGGCATCGATGGCGCACGGGCTGGAGGTGCGGCCGCCGCTGCTGGACAACCGGACCGTCGACTGGGCCTTCGCGCTGCCGTCGCGTTACAAGGTGCGCCGCAACCAGAGCAAGTTTCTGTTCAAGCAGGCGGCGCGCGGCCACGTTCCCGACGTCATCATCGATCGCCCCAAGAAGGGCTTCGGCATTCCGCTGGCCACCTGGTTGCGGGGACCGCTGCGCCAGCGAATGGAGAGCCTGCTGGCGTCGTCGCCGGCCTGGGACCTGGGCCTGCTGGATCAGGCGGTGTTTGCCGGGTGGAATCGGCGCCACCAGCAACGGAAGGCCGACCACGCCAAACCCCTGTGGGCCCTCTTGGTGCTGGACCACTGGCTGCGCCGCGAGATCGTGTGCGCCCGGCCTCGCGACTAGAACGACGCCCTAGAAATTCGGGAAAAACGACACCAGCACCACGAAGCGCGGTCGCACCACGTCGGGGGGCATACCGAAGCAGTCGCGCGCCCGCGCCGGCCGGTTCAGCGGAATGGCCAGGTCAATCGAGAGCAGCTGTTGATAGACGCCGAAGGCGTCGTGCAGGACGCGGAAGCTGTAGCCGGCGTCGGCGAAGAGGCCGTGGCGCGAAAATGCATAGCTGTCGCAGCCACTGACCGCCGCGCCGTCGGCGAACAAGGTTCCGGCCAGGCCGCGCACGCTGGTCAGGTACAGGATGTTCCAGTCAAGGTCGGTGAGAAAATCGGTGCGCAGCTGGATGCGGGCGGTGGCCTGGGCGCGCCCCAAAAGTTCGTCGGCGGAGAATCCGCGCAGGCCGGTGGGGCCGCCGGCGCCGATCAGCTGGCTGCGCAGGCGCAGATCGCCGAAGGTCGCCTCGGCGTCGGTCTCCAGGGCCAGGACGTACCCGGGCCCCAGCTCGAACAGGCGAAGGGCGTCGACGGCGACGGTGGCCTGCGAATAAAGATGGCCGCTCTCCAGCGCCGTCAGGCTGTAGGCGACAGTGGCGTCAAGGCCGACGGCGCGCCAGGGATCGAAGACGTAATCGCGATCGTCGTGCTCGACGCCGATGCGCGCCGACAGGCGGTACCCCGGTCGGGGCGCCTCGCCCAGGGCCAACCCGAACGACGGATCCAGACGTCCGGCCGAAAGCCCAGCCAGAAAGGCGCTGGTCAGCGAGTTGCGCGTGGCCTGGCGGCCGAAGAATCGAAAGAACGTGGCGCCCACACCAATCTGCGTCGATTCGCTGTGATAGGCGGTCAGGGCCAGGGCGTGGCGCAGGTCGTGCGTCGGTTTCAGGAGAAAGATCGCCGCAAAATTCAGGGACAGGCGGGTGATGTTCAGCAAGCCGCCGAAGCCGCTGTACAGCAAGCGCCAGCGTTGCGGATCGCGGTTGTCATAGCGCGGATCGTCGGACGGGCGGAGGTCACCCACCGCCGATTCGACCAGACGCGCGCGCGGATCGATCTCCACGGCGCTGAGACGCGCCGGTAGATCCACTTCAAAACGATGAGCGGGCCCGTCGGCGTTCCAGATCAGCGTTTGCACGCCGTCGTTGCGATCGGTGACCACCACCTCGACCGGCTCGCGGACGGCCGCGCCCTGGCGGGCCACGTCGATGATGACGTGAGCACCGCCGCCCCGATCCTGCGTTACCACCGACGAGATCCGGTAATTCACGCGCGGGCGCGGTCCCAGCCATTGCCGCCAGAACCAGTCGAGATCGGCGCCGAAGACGGCGGCGGCGGTCGCCCGAAACGGTTGTCGCTGGGTCAGCGTCCGGCGGGCCACGCCATCGATGCCGGCCCGGCCCAGCAGGTCCAGCAGCTTGTTGTAGATGAGGCGGCCGTCGGGCGCCTGATGAGAAAAGCGGCGGACGTCGTCGCGCAGTCGATCGGTGTCGTCGACGTCGCCGAAATAGGTGGTGGCCGACGCCACCAGCGGCGCGTACAGCAGCTGGTCCACGGCGGGGAGGAAGTCGATCGGCCGCAGCAGGTCGCGGGCGTATTCGATGGCGTGAAATTCCTGCAGCGTGAAGGCGTCCACCAGGTACGCCGCCAGCGCGGACGCCGCCAGATCGACGTCGTCGCTGTTCTCGAAGGTGCGCAGCGCGCCGTCCAGCGCCGCGGTGAACACGGCGCGAACCAGGGCGACGCGGTGGTATTTGCGCAGCCGTTCCAGGGGGAAGATGCCGAAGATGCGATCCGACACCAGGATCAGCTCGCCGTGCACCTGAACCAGCTCGTGGCGCAGGGGTGCCTCGACCAGCCACAGGGCCGGCCGCTCGGCGGCTGACGAGGTCGTTGCGACCAGCCGCTGCGCTTGCAGAAAGGCCAGCGCGCTGCGGGCGGTCTCCAGCACCAGGTCGCCGTGCGCGGCGTGCCGGGCGCGGTGCAGGTAGTGGATCCGGAAAGCGCCGGCGTCCACGTCGTCCTGGTAGAAGCCTTGACGCTCGGCGATCACCGTGGCGTAGGGGGCGTTGGTCTGGGTGGCGACGACGGGCTGCTTTTCGTCGCCGCGGGCGCGCCTGTCGCCGGCCACCACGTCCACGCCGGCTGGCGCACGCACGGACAGCGTGATGTCGGCGCGATCGGGGGCGGCGTCGGCCTGCCAGCCGCCGGGCCCCAGGTGAAGGGGCGTTGGATAGAAACCGCCCATCAGCCGGCAGTGCCCAGCGACGCAGCCAAATGACCCGAACCGCTGGGGGATGGTGGTGGCAAAGGCGGCCTCCACCGTCACCACGCCGCCCGGCGGCAGCGGCGCCGGAAGGGGGACGCGCGCCTGCGTGCGGGCGCCGGCAGCGCTGTCTTCGATCTGCACGGCGGTCGCGGGCGTGCCGTCGACGCGCACCGGTCCCAGTTCAAGATGCCCCGGGGAGAACAGCCGCGGGTACAACCAGTGAAAGTTCACGTCGCCCAGCGCTTCAGAGCGGGTGGCCAGATGGTTCGGGTACAGCCACAGCCGGACTTCAGTCAATGATACGGCGCTGCGGTTGGTGACGGTCAGCCGAACGTTGCCGGTGATGAGGCGCGCCGCCGGGTCCAGACGGGCGTCCACGGCGATGGCCAGCGGCGCTGTTGATCCTTCCGTCGACGCCCATGCCGACGTCGCCCGCGGGAACGCCGCC
>JAXDMH010000861.1:0-3909 GCA_034666225.1 Myxococcales bacterium | reverse complement strand
CTGGCCGGCGCGGCACCGGGCGACGGGGCGGGAGCTGCTGGTGCGGCCGGCGCCGCGGCTGGCGCTTGCGCTTCGGCGGTCGCCGCCGCAGGCGCGGGCGGTGGTGCGGCCGCGGCGCGCGGTGCCGGTGTGGGCGCCGCTGCCGGGGCGGGCGCGGGTACTGGCTTGGCCGGCGCGGCGGGTTCGGCAACTGGGGCCGCGGGGGGCGCCGCTTGGGCGGTCACGTCGACTTTTTTGAAGAAGGGCACCCAGTTTCCATGCTTGTACCCAAAATAGGCGGCCAGCGCCGCCAGCCCGACGACCACCATCAGTCCGCTGATGATCTTGGCCCCACGATTGGTGGCCGGGTGTAACACCGGCGGAAAGTCTTCGTCGAAGATCGGATCGATGGGCACCTTGGTCGGCACGTCCGGGCTGGGAAACTGACCGCTGGTGTACAGATCGCTGTCGTCGTCTTCATCGTCGACGGGTGGCGGGAGCGCCGGTTGTCGCCCCGGTGAGGAGGTGGTTCGCTGCACCGGCGTCGGGCCCCCACTGCTTCCCGGGTGTTGAAACTGCGCCGTTGGTTCGGCGGCGCGAGCTCGGTCGGCTTGCGCCACGACGTCGAAGAAGGGGGCCAGATCCAGCAGATCGCCCAGCTGTCGCCAGGCCCCCCCTTTTTGCGACACGCGATCCTCGCGCGTCACCTTTCGCTCGACGATCCACTTGTGCAGGGTGGTCAGATCGCGAAAGCGGTGGGTCTGTCCTTCTTGCGTGGCCAGCAACCAATCCGCGGGCGCCGGGTCTGACTGCTGGACACCCATGGCCGGCGTTCCGGCCGGTCGGTTGCTGGCCGGCGGCGACGATGGGCGCTGGCGCGAGACCACGAAGGTGTGGCCGCAGGAAGTGCATTGCACCGAAGCGCCGGCCTCGGTGACGCTTTGGTCATCGAGCTCGTATTCGGTCTGGCAGCGATCGCAGCGAACGTCCATCTATGAGGCAGCCCCAAGCAGACGGGCGGTCTGCCGTCGGTCAGAAGGGGAAAAAGGTGTCTTGAGTGGCACCGAGCGCCAAACAATAGCACGCCCGCCCGGCGCTAGCGGTCGGCCCGAAGGGCCGAGGGGTGGCAGGTGGGCTGTCCGTCCGCGTATGGAGCGTGCCGGTGAATACCGGGACACGCTCCTAGAGACTCTCGGGAAACAAGGCGTAGAACTGCGCGGGCGGCGCGGCGTATTGGCCTTTGACCATCAGGTTCCCCAGGTGGTCGATGCGAAAGCCGCGGGCAAAGGCGCGCTGCAGGACCATGGGGGCCGCCGCGGAGGCTCGCACCACGGCGGCCCGCCCCGGCAGCACGGCGGCCGCCGCGTCCAACAGAGTGGCCAGGCCTTCGGCCGAGTCGGCCACGGCCGGCCCCACGATCACCCGCGCCGGCAGCGGCCGGTAAAAGATATAGCCGCTCAATTTTCCTTGCGGCTCCCAGACGATCGCCGAGCCGCTTGACGCCAGCAGGGACAGATCGCGGCCGCGCTGGGCCCCGGTGCGGGCCAGGTCATAGTGCTCCAGCGCCGGCAGATCGCCGGGCGTCACCGTTCGCAGCGACGGCGGCGGCGTGGCGGGAGGGATCAGGCGATCCGCCAGCAGGTAGGGGGCCACGTCGACGACGGCATACCCCATGCGCGTGTACAGGCCGAAGGAATCGGGATTGAAGCTGTCCTGGAACAGTCGCACGCTGCTGCAATGCTGGGTCATGGCGGCGAAGTGGTCCATGATGGCCCGGCCGATCCCGCGCATGGCCCCGGGGCGTGCGGCGACCGGTCCGATGCTGGTGATGGCGCCGCGCGGGTGGGCGAAGCCGACGCCCAGGGCAAGGCCTCGATGCTCGGCCACGGCGCAACCTTCGGGATCGAGATCCAGATAGGCCCGGCACAACCAGGCGGCGCTTTCCAGGGTCGGGAAGGGCGGCGTGTGTCCGCGCTGGCGATAGACCGTCCCGAACGCGTCGAAAAGGATCTGCGCCGCCGACGGCACGTCGTGCGGCAACAGGGCTCGCACGTGCACAGGCGTCGACATTCAGACGAAGTCCCGACGAGCGAAGATGAACATGGACAGGCCCAGCACCAACAGTGAGTAGCCGAGACCATAAAACGTGGCGGAGGTCAGGTAGCCGGCCCCCACCAGCTGCCCGGACAGCGTGCCCCGTTCAGCGCCGATGATGGCGCCCGACGGATAGAAGAGGTGCAAGTTGGGAAGCACGGTCGTCGCGATCTCCACGGCGCGACCAGCCCCGCCCCCGGCGCGCGCGGCGATCTGGCGCAGGTCCGGCACCGAGCGGCCGACCACGAACACGCCCAGGGAAAAGAACCCGGACAGAAACGGGCTGGAGAACGACGAGAACAGCAAAGCCACCGAGGTAACGATGGTGACGTTGACGAACAGCAGCCACAAGGATTTGGTGAGCGCGCTGTCCGGCTGGCCGCCCTGGGCCAGCAGAGTCAGGGCCAGCACCACCCCCATCACCACGATCTGGATGGCCAGCGTGGTCAGCATCCCCAGCCATTTCCCCAGCACGAACTGCCAGCGGGCGATCGGTTTGGGGAGGATCGTGTAGACGGTCTTGAGGTCCAGCTCCTTGTACAGAAGGTTCACCCCCACGAACACGGCGATCAGCACGCTGAAGAGGTCGACGCCGAAGAGGCCGATGTCGCGGGTCATGCGCACCTCTTCGTTCAGCGACAGCTCACCGACGGCGATCGCCGACAGAATGAGGAGGATGGCGAAGAAAAGCAGACTGTAGAGGATCTTGTTGCGGGCCGCCTCGCGGAAAGTGTTGCGGGCGATGGCCAGGACGGCGGCACGGCGGTTCATGCGTCACCCCGCGCCGTCTGGTTGGGGTCTTGGCTTGGGCTTGGGCTTGGGCTTTGTGCCTGGCGCACGAAGAGATCCTCCAGCGATTCACGGCGCGGCGACACCGAGACCAGCGTGGCCCCGGCGGCAAGGGCGGCGCGCAGAAACCCATCCACGTCGGCGCCTTCGGGAATGTCCAGGCGCAGGCCGTCGCTGGTCAGGTGCTGCTGCGTGCCCGGCGGGGGCGCCAGGCTTTGCGGGGCGGGCGGGCGCAGCACCACCTCTGTCGACAGCACGCGCGCCGACAGCAGGGCGTCGAGGGGGCCGATGTCGCGCAGGGTGCCGTCGACCACGATGGCGGCGCGGTCGCAGATCATCTCCACGTCGGGCAGGATGTGCGTCGAGAAAAAGACCGTCTTGCCTTCCTTGCGCAGGTCCAAGATCAGATCGCGCACCTCTTTGCGGCCGATGGGGTCAAGGCCTGTCATCGGTTCGTCCAGCACCACCAGCTCGGGGTCGCCCATCAGTGCCTGGGCGATGCCGATCCGCTGCAGCATCCCCTTGGAAAACTTTCGCAGGGGCCGGCCGCGCGCGTGGTCCAGGCCGACGCGTTTGATGAGAGCGTCCGCGCGCGCCCGCCGGGCCGGCTGCGGGACATTGCAAAGCGCGCCCACGAAGTCCAGGAATTCCTCGGCCGATAGATAATCATAAAAGTAGGGCGTCTCGGGCAAGTACCCCAGACGGCGTTTCGCGGACAGCGACGGCACTGGCAGGCCCAGCACCTCGGCCCGGCCGCGCGTGGGGAAGATGAGGCCCATCAGCATCTTCAGCGTGGTCGTCTTGCCGGCGCCGTTGGGGCCGAGGAAGCCGAAGATCTCGTTGTTCTCGACGGTGAAGCTGACGTCGTCGACGGCGCGCACCTTCTTGCGGAAGAAGCCGAGCGCGAAGGTCTTTTGCAGGTGCTCCGCTTCGACGACGGCCGTCATTGGCTGCGCGAACGATACCAATAGATGGTGCGCAACAGGCCCTCTTCGAGATCGACCTTGGCCGACCAGTCGAGCAGCTCCTTGGCCTTGCCGACCGCGG
>JAXDMH010000860.1:0-11176 GCA_034666225.1 Myxococcales bacterium | reverse complement strand
GGTCCGGTGTTCCCACCGAGGCCAGGCCCGCCCACCCGCAGCTGGCGTTTCGGCCGCCCAGGTACCAAAGATAGTGCTGGAACGTCCCGGGGATCATCGGACGCAGATCGGTCGTCAACTTTGACGTTCCGCAACCGGTCATCGTGTACTTGATGGGGCCGAAGACCTCGACAGAGATGTCCTGGCGACCGTACGAGGCGTACTTGTAATAGCTCTTCACCGACCCGGGATTGTTGAGCAGCAGATTCAAGACCTCGTCCTTGGTGGTGTTGACCCCTGTCCCCGTGTCGACCAGGACGAACGCAAACGTCCGCGGCGGATAAGCCGCACCGTTCGTCAGCGCGCTGGTCACCTTCTCCAGCACCGGCGGTTCAATCGCCTGCAGCGACGTCACCCGAAAACCGTCGCCCTCGCGTGGTCCCCAGACCTTGACGCGCGTCCCGGGCGCCAGTTCTGGTTCGACATCGAAGAACAGCCGATGCTCGACGTCGTCGGCCGTGCGCAGAAAGAACTGCGTCTCGCTTTGCCCTTCCATCTGGTCGATCGAATAGACCAGCAGTTCGCCGCGAACGGAGCCGTCATTGGCAGACTCTTCCTGGTCCGGGGCAGCGGCACAGCCCGCCACCATCATCATGGCGGCGCCCAGCAACCCACCCACCACGATCGACGAACGAAATTCGTTGGACCTCATCGTTCACTCCTTCGGTGTCAATGCCTTGGGAAGGAAGCAGGAAAAAGCGAGTGTGCTAACCGGCGCCGACTCTCAAGTGGTCTTTGCCGGCTTTTACGCGGTCGTTAATGACAGAAGTTGTCGCAGACGAAATCAGTCTCGTTACCAGTGCAATCGTCCGTCTCGGTCTCACATGCCGAGCCCCCGAAACAGGACGCCTCGCAGCGACAGGGGACATCACCAACGTCGCTGCACTGCGGATCGACGCACTTCGAATAGGTGGCGAACAGTGCTTGAGCAGCGATGGTACCGCGTTTGGCGCAGGCTTCAACGCATGCTGCGTTCGTACAATCTGACGCGCAGATCCTGATCTGGTTGCAGCTGATGTCGGTGGCCGGCACCTCGGGAACAGCCGCGCCCCGGTCCATCACGCTGTCATCGGGCGGCTCGACCTCCTGATTGGCGTGGGTGTCGGTGCCGCCGGCGGCATCCGACGGGCTGTTGCTGCTGCTGGAACAGGCGGCAAAATAAAAACAGAGGAGAATCAGTCCCAGGGAAGTGCCATTGGAATTCGGTTGGACCAACCGCACAGGCGAACGTCGCGCAATTCTGAAGGAAATGCCCCGGGCCATGTTGGCAATAGGGGCAATTCCTGTTCCAGGGATTTCTCCTCGGAACTCCGCTGATCTATTACCAACACGCGACGGCGTCGCGATGCCGCTCATCGCACAAGTGCGATCAAGTCGATCGCGCCCATGTCCGGTGACGTCGGCTACGCTGCATGCCATGCGGCTGTTGGTCGTGCTGTTCCCGTTGCTTTGTTCCGGGGCCTGCCTGCACCGCCCTCGGACCGTCGCCACGCCGCCGCCGCCGCCCCCCGCGTCCGAAACAACGCGCGCCAAGGCCAGCTGCGACGCTTGCCGCGGCGTCTTCGCTGTCCACGGCGTGGCCGAGGTCGAAAGTTGTAACTGCCGCACGCGAGACAGCGGCAAGGAGTGCCGCGACGGCGCCGATTGCGAAGGGTCCTGCCTGGCCGACGAACAGCGTTTCCAGGTGGTCGAGAAAGGACCTCCCGCGCGCGGCTTTTACGTTGGACGTTGTTCCGAATTCAAGACGGCCTTCGGCTGCTTCAAGTTCATCCCCGCCGGTGCCGCCGCCAAAGGCCCGCAGCGCCAGGAAGACGCCGCAGAAGATCTGTGTGTCGACTGAACGCTGCCCCTTCGACCCTGGACAGCGACGGCCAGGGAGGGAAACCGGTGTTGACCTTGGCCGCCACCGATCCTATGTCAGGGGGCAGGAGGCACCCGTCATGGCCAAGGCAAAGAGATCAGTTCCCGAAGGGTTCACCGCGGTCACCCCCATGCTCACGCTGGACCAGGCGGCGAAGGCCATCGATTGGTACCAGACGGCGTTGGGTGCCCAGGTGGTCGCCGTCAACCCCGGTCCCGACGGCAAGATCATGCACGCCGAGATCCGCGTCGCCGGCGCGCCCATCATGCTTCACGACGCCATGATGGGCAGCAAAGGCCCCATCGAGCGGCGGCTCGCCGGCCAGCCTGTGGCTGTTTGTCGACGATTGCGACGCTCTGTTCAAACGGGCGATCGACGCCGGCGGCAAGGAAACGATGGCGATGGCCGATCAGTTCTGGGGCGACCGCTGCGGCATGCTCACCGACCCATTCGGGTACGGCTGGGCCATCGCCACGCGCAAAGAAGATCTCACCCCCGCCGAACTGGAACAGCGCCAGACCCAGTTCTTCAAGACAACCGGCAAATAGCTCAGCGGCGAAAGATGCTGGCCGCGCCGGGCGGCACGAATCCCGCCACCGTGCCGTGCACCGGCAGCAGCAGCGGCCAGCGCACCAGCCACGGCGTGGGATCCCAGTACACCTCCGCCCAGTCCTTCGAAGGGCGGATCGACAGCGCAAAGTACAGGTGCCTGCGTTCGCCCTCGATGCCGGTGTCGCCCAGGAGGCCGATCACGTCGCCTGCCTTGACGTGCACACCGCGCCGCAGGCCGCGCGGGATGGCCGCCAGGTGAAAGTACTGCGTGAACACCATCCCGCCAAAGTGCGACAGCCGCACGTACTGCCCGCCGTTCTGATCGCGTCCATCGCCCTGCACCCGATCGACGATGCCGTCGCGCGCGGCGTACACGTGCTCGCCCCATAGATCGCCGTCCAGATCGACGCCGCAGCGATCGTCCTTGCGACACATCGGCGGCAGCTCGCGGGGCGTGCCGGGACCGAAGATTCGCTTGTCGATGATGGGATTGCGACGGTTCGGCCCGGCCAGGGGATAGATCCAGCCGCTGCCTTGATTGAAGGCCGCGATCCACTCGTCGTCCGTCGGCGGCCAGGGCGGCCCGAAGAAGATGGGTCCCACCGGCGGCGGAACATCCTCCCCGTGAACGTCGGGCCACGCGCTGGAGATCGATTCGGGATGCGGCACGCGGAAGCGCTGCCACAGATACCCCGCGCCCACCAGCACCAGGACGGACAGCGAAAATCGCAGCGACCACCGCACCTGCCGGGCCGTGCGGGCCGCTCGTTGCTTGCGGACGGTCTCGCGCAGGCAGGCATCCGAACAGTGCGCCAGCTGGCGCTTGCCCCGCACCAGCACCAGCTGATCACTTTCTGTCGTTGCACTGCCGCAAACGAAGCAGGGAGCAGCGTCCTTCACGGCTTACTCCTCCCCCGCGTCGTCGGGCGCTTCGGCTTCGTCGGTCGAGTCGCCGTTCTCTGGAATGCTGCTCGGCCCGCCGCCCGGTGTTGCTTCGGCCTTCGCCGACTTGCGCCCGCGGCCAGCCCGGGGCGGCGCCGAGCCAAGGGGGACCCCCGGCGGCGCCACCACCGTGACCAGGCCATGCTCGCTGCCGTCCAGCGGAATGCGCAACGGCCACAGCGCGACCAGCGGTTCCGGGTCGAGGTACTTTTCAGGGCCCTTCTCCGTCATCCGGATCGAAACGCTGAAATGCAGATGCGGCTGCGACTCCTTGACGCCGCTGTCGCCGAGGAGACCGATGATGTCGCCCCCCTTCACCCGCACGCCGCGCTCGAGACCGCGCGGGATGGCGGCCAGGTGAAAGTACTGGGTGATGACCGTCCCCCCGTGGTGGGCGATGCGCACGAATCGCCCTCCGCGCAGGGGATTGGCCCCTCGTTGCACATACTCCACCACGCCGTCGTGAACGGCCCGGACCTGCTCGCCCCAGATCTCGCCGCCCAGGTCGACGCCGCAGTGACCGTTGCGGCACTCCCAGGGCCGGTGTCCCGGCCGTCCCGCGCCGAAGACCCGGGTGTCGTTGCGGGGCATGCGCCGGTAAGGCCCGGCCAGCGGGTGAATCCAGGCGTCTCCTCCCAGCTCCGCCAGCAGGCTGCTCTCCGTCGGAGGCCAGTCAGGCCCGTACCATCCGGGCGGCAGCGGCTCGGGACCAGGCTTGGCGCCGGAATGCACGACCATTGCTGTCGGCACCGCCCGCTGACTGGAACGGCGCTGATGCGGCGTCAGGCAGGCGCCGATCAAGATGACCCCGATGGCCAGCCTTCGCAGGTTGCGGTGCCGGGCCGCCCATCGCCAGGCGCGAATCTCGCGCAGCTCGGCGCGCAGGCACTCCCGCGAACAGAACACCTGCGGGAACGACGCCTCGATCTGCAGGTACCGACCTTTCGCCAGCGAGTCCCCGCACATCGCGCAGACGCTGGCGCCATAGATCGTGTCGAAGGAGTCCAACATCGCGGCACGCCTCTCGGCAGCGGCAAGCCTAGCAAGATCCCTTTGTCAGGTGGGGCCCAACAACAAGGCCCCAATATCTTCAGAGGGTTGCCTATGCTCGACCGATAGCCTGTTGCCAGCGCGCCATCATCGCCTCGCGATCGGCGAGCGGCATCGTCGAATTGAAGATCTCCATCTTCGTCGTCTCGGCGCTGGATTCGGGGCGGGGCAGGCTGATTCCGCGGGCGGCCAGCTTGGCGGCGCCCAGCGCCGTGGCCTCGACCATTCCCGGGCGAAAGATCTGAACGCCCAGCAGGTCGGCCTGAATTTGCAGCAGGAGGTTGTTCGCGGACGCGCCGCCGTCGACGCGCAGGTTGTTGATGCTGCGACCGGCGTCGGCTTCCATGGCCCGCACCAGATCGACGTTCTGGAAGGCGATCGCCTCCAGCGCCGCCCGCGCCAGGTGCGCCCGCGTGGTGCCGCGGGTGATCCCGCTGATCAGGCCCCGCGCATCCGGCCGCCAGTGCGGCGCGCCCAGCCCGGCCAGCGCCGGCACGATGGTCACGCCGCCCGCGTCAGGCACCGACCGCGCCAGGGCTTCGACTTCGGCGGCCTTGGCGATGATCCCCAGGCCGTCGCGCAGCCACTGCACCAGCGCGCCCGCCACGAAGGCGCTCCCTTCCAGCGCGTAGGCGGTCTCCGGCTGACCGCTGTCGCTGGCCGTCGCATCCAGCGTCCAGGCCACCGTGGCCAGAAGCCCGTTGCTGGAGATGGTCGGCGTCGGGCCGACGTTCATCAACAGGAAGGCGCCCGTCCCGTACGTGCACTTGGCGTCCCCGGCCACCGTGCAATCCTGACCGAACAGCGCCGCCTGTTGATCGCCGGCCACGCCCGAGATGGGAATGCCGTCGGGCAGACCGGGCACACCGCGCGTGACAGCGATGAGACCGGCCGAGCTGCGCACCTCCGGCAACAGAGCGCGCGGCACGCCGAACAGCTGGCACAGGTCGTCCGAAAACCGCCGGCTGTGCAGATCCAGCAGCAGCGTGCGCGACGCGTTCGTCACGTCGGTGGCGTGCACGCGCCCGCCCGACAGCCGCCAGATCAGAAAACTGTCGACGGTGCCGAAGGCCAGTGCGCCTTCTTCGGCGCGCCGCCGCAACCCGTTCCCGTGGTCCAGCATCCAGCGGATCTTCGTCGCCGAAAAATACGGGTCCAGCACCAGGCCCGTCCGTTCGCGCACCAGGGCCTGATGCCCGGCCGCCTTCAAGGCCGCGCAGAACTCCGCCGTGCGACGGTCCTGCCAGACGATGGCGTTGCCCACCGGACGTCCTGTCTCACGTTCCCACAGGATCGTCGTCTCGCGCTGGTTGGTGATCCCTACGGCCGCGATGCGCGTCGGGTTGACGTCGCGCAAGGCGTCCTCCATGGCGCTGCCCACCGACCCCCAGATCGCCTCCGGATCGTGCTCGACCTCGCCCGGCCGCGGGTAGATCTGCGCGAACTCGCTGTAGCCGCGCCCACGCACGGCGAACCGTTCGTCGACGATCAGCACCGTCGTGCCGGTCGTCCCCTGATCAATGGCCAGCACCAAGTCTTTCTGTTCACTGAGCCGCATGCGGCGGGCAGCCTACCACCGCTTTCCGGCCGCGCTCACGCTCTTGGCACGGGCGGTTTCAGGGCGTCCGCCCATCCGGCGTGGCGGCCCAGGAACTTGGCGATGGTCTCGACGACCAGCGCCCGTTCGACATCCATGGTGACGATGTGAAACGACCGATCCAGCCACAACCGTTCGATCACGTCCGACGCCAGGCTGCCGGTCAACTCCAGCGAGTCGTCCATGGGCACGGTGTGATCGTTCCGCCCGTGGACCACCAGCGTCGGCGTGACAATCTGGGGCAGATCGGCACGCACCACGTCCATCAGATCCAGCAAGCTGTTCACCGCGGCGATGGGAAACGCCCGCAGGCCGGGATTCTCGAAGCGTACGATCGGATCCGAGACATCCGAGCCGTTCAATTTTGGCACCGACGCAAACGGCAGCTTTCGAAAGTTCAGCGGCAGGCGCGACAGCGCGCGGATACCGCGCACCTGGAACGACCGCAGCCGCAACGGCGCCGCGATGACCACCAGCGCCGCGATCCGCTCCGGGAACAGCCGGGCCAGACGTAGAGCCAGCAAACCGCCCATGGAAAACCCGACCACGGCGATCCGGCGGTTGCCCACCCGCGCCGCCAGCGAGGTCATCGCCTGCTCGGCCGACGCCAGCCAATCCGGCCACTGGGTGGCCGCCAGCTCGCGCAGCGACTGGCCATGCCCGGCCAGCATCGGCAGCTCCACGCTGCAACCGGCGCGGCCCAGGGCTTCGGCCACCGGGCGCACCTCGTACGGCGTGCCGGTGATCCCGTGCAGACACAGCACACCTCGACCATCGCCCTCGATCGAGAGCGGCGACTTGTCACCCGTTCCCGAGCGAAAGCGGCGGCGCGGATCCAGCCGGTTCCAGTCGATGGCCAGGTCAGGCCCTCCGCGGGGAGAGCTCTGACCGCATCGCCGCTGCGGCGTCTAGTTGCAACCGGGGTTCATCGTCCCGGGAATGCAGACGGCGCAAGAGACGCTGGTGTTCAAGTCCGATGGCTTGGCGCCGTCGCGATTCACGTTGATCAACGTCTTGTTGGCCCCGTTGCAGGAGGCCGGGTCGTTCCGCGGTTCCCAGCAGGGATGGGCGTTGTTGCTCTTGATGCAGCTGGGAAGGGGCGTCTCGACGCGCTGACCTTGGGCGTTGGTGGTGATGTCACTGACCACGCAATCCGGCTGGACGCCGGCGGTGTTGAGGTCGGAGTCCACCAGCTTACCCTCGATGCATTGAGGACCGATGGCCTTGCCGATGGCGTCGGCGATCTGGGTCAGCGCCTTTTCGAACGTCCGGTCGCAGATCGACACGTACGTTCCCTTGAAAGCGTCGACCCACATCTTGAGGCGGACGCCCGGATCGGCGTAGGTGTTGTCAGTCGCCTCCTGGCACGAGTGCTGGATATTCGGCTGCTGCTCCGTGACCCCGGTGGCCGTCGTTCCGGGGGCGAGCACGACATTGTAAGGCGTGGGTGGCCCGGCAACGGCAGCCACCAAGATCTTGCTGAGGTCTCCGCCCTTGAGCGCCTTGGTCCGGTCGATGACCTCCGCCACCTTCAAGAGCCGGCCGTCCTCGGCCGAGGTGCAGCCGGTCAACATGGCCGGCGTGCGCGGAGGCTTCATGCCGCCGCACAGGTGACCGAACTCGTTGCAGCGATACGACGCCAGCGGACCCAGCGGATCGGAGACCAACTGCGAGTTGGTGTCGAAAAGGTTCGAATCCGGCGGCGCCGAACAGTCGTCCTCGTTGGTGATGAGGATGATCGACAGGAAGGCGGTCGATCGGAGAAAATTGGCGTTGGTGGCGGGCAGGTTGCCCCCGGGCTCCAGCGCTCTCAACATCGAAGCAAACTGGTGCTCAAAGCCGCATCCCAGGTCGCCCAGCTGGGCCACGCAGGCGAAGTCGGTGGCGATGTCGCCGGTGAAATTCTTCATGCCATTGACCGACGCAAAGAAATGCTGGTCGGCGGGCAGACCGCTGGTGCAGCCGGCAACCCGCGGCGTGTTTTGAAACTGACCACCGTCGCCGCCCACACGGCACTGCTGGGTGGGCGCCATGGGCCCGGAGCCCATGTCCGACGAGACCACGGCGATGTGCACGTTGGGCAAACCGCCCGGCAGGTTGCTGAGGGTGTTGATGAAGATTGGAAAGTTCGTCGCCAGCTTGGTCTGCAGCGGCCGCATCGACGGCGAGTTATCGACCATGAAGAGGATGTCGATGTCGCGGTTGACGGCGGCCTGGAAGACCTCGTTGACGGTTCGTTCCGGGGCCGGATTCGGGGGCGCCAGCGGGGGCGAATTGCAGGCCCAGATGACAGGCAACGCGCCGGCGGCCAGAACCCATCGCACATGTCGCCAGCGCAGCGGCAATACACCCTTCATTGGAATCCTCCTAGAAACGTACGTCGACCAGTTGGGGGAGCCGGGAAGCCGGCTGAGTATAGGGAGTTCCTCTCCCTGTCGCAATCGTCTCGCAGTCAGGTACTAGCAAGCCCAGTTCCATAGCCAAGCGCTGATAATGATTCGAACCCGGGCCTGCGAATGACAAGTTAGTTGGCGGTTATCAACAACCAGGTTGCCTTCAGAGTCGCGAAACCCGGGCAACAGCGCACAGCATCTGGCCAGCGAAGTATCGCCGATCGGGCGGGTCGTCAATCTTCTTCGGCCGCAGGAACGAGTTCAGGACCTGATCATTGGCGTCGCGCCGGACCAGCGGCAGCCCGGGATGGGCATAGCTGGTGCGGGCGTGGCCGTCGCGGATCTCCAGAAAGGCGATGCGGCCATTCGATCCCACGTCGGTCACGATCCCGGCGTGGTCGGCGCATTCGGGTGGGCGCTCGGCACTCCCGCCGGTGTCGAAGAAAACCACGTCTCCCGGACGAGCGCTGGTGGGCGCGACGACCTTGTGCGCGGTTCGCAGGTAACCCCACAGCGCGCGGGCGCTGCCGTCGGTGCCGAAACGCAACCCGGTGTCGTGCAGGGCGCGCGCGACCAGGGTGACGCTCTCGTCGGCGCCCGGTTTGACCGGTGATTGCTTTTCCAGAACCCGGGCCTCGCGGCGGGCCGCTTCGACCAGCGTCGGGCGCGGCCGGTGGGCGTGGCTGGAGGAGCCACAACCGAGGGCGCACAGGCCCAGCACCACGCCGACAGCCAGCGCGGCCTCCCAGAAGGTGACGGAACGCTTTTCACCGGGCAGCAGCAAGGACATGAAGGCAATTGTTGCATATGTAGGATAGAAGTCTACATTTCCACCAGGCGCCTTTCGCCCGCCCCCTAGCGACGGCGACCGGTTCTAGCGCTATGATTTTCGCCATGAAAGACGTGGTCATCCTCTGTGGGGCCCGGACGCCGATTGGCTCTTTCCAGGGCGAACTGGCCAGCATCGCCGCTCCGCGGCTGGGTGCCGTGGCCATCAAGGCGGCCCTGGAACGGTCAGGGGTACCGGCGGCAAGTGTCGGCGAGGTTTACATGGGCTGCGTCCTGCCGGCCGGTCAGGGACAGGCCCCCGCCCGCCAGGCCTCCATCGCGGCGGGCATTCCGGCGGCGGTTGGCGCCGTCACCGTCAACAAGGTTTGCGGCTCGGGTTTGAAGGCGGTTGTTCTGGGCGCCAACGCCATCGCGGTGGGCGAGCACGACGTGGTGGTGGCCGGCGGGATGGAATCGATGTCGAACGCTCCTTACCTTTTGCCCAAGGCGCGCGAGGGTCTGCGCCTGGGTCACGCCCAGGTCATCGATTCGCTGATACAGGACGGCCTGTGGGACGCGTACGGCAACGTGCACATGGGCGATTGCGGCGAGCTGTGCGCCAAGGAAAAGAACGTCACGCGCAAGGACCAGGACGATTTCGCCGCCGAATCGTACCGGCGGGCGCTGCGCGCCCAGGCCGAAGGACAGTTTCGCGGCGAGATCGCGCCGGTCGAAATCCCACAGCGCAAGGGACCGCCCAAGGTGGTGAGCGAGGACGAAGAGCCCAGGCGCGGCGACATCGACAAGCTGCCGACCCTGCGGCCGGCGTTTCAAAAGGACGGCACCATCACCGCCGGCAACGCCTCGTCGATCAATGACGGCGCGGCGGCGCTGGTGCTGACCAGCGCCGAGTTGGCCAAGAGCCACGGATGGAAACCGCTGGCGCGCATCGTCGGTTCGGCCGGCCACGCCCAGGCCCCCGAATGGTTCACCACCGCGCCCGCCGGTGCGATCACCACCTTGCTGAAGAAAGTTGGCTGGAAGACCAGCGATGTGGATCTGTGGGAGATCAATGAAGCGTTCGCGGTGGTGTCGGTGATCAACAACCGCATGCTGGGCCTGGACCCGGCGCGGGTGAACGTGTGGGGCGGCGCGGTGGCGCTGGGACACCCCATCGGCGCCAGCGGGGCGCGCGTTCTGGTGACCTTGCTGTCGGCGCTGGCCGCCGCCGGCAAGCAGCGCGGTGTCGCGTCGCTGTGCATCGGCGGCGGCGAAGGGATCGCGCTGGCGATCGAACGCCTGTGATGGTGCGTTCGTGGTGATCGAACACCTGGGCGTGGTGGGCGCCGGACAGATGGGGCGCGGCATCGCGCAGCTGGCGGCCGGCCACGGCCTGACCGTCTCGCTGATCGACAGCACCCGCAACATCGCCGACAAGGGGCGGGCCACCGTCGGCGTTCAGCTGGCCAAGCTGGTGGAAAAGAAAAAAGTGACGTCGGAGGATCGCGACGCGATCATGTCGCGCATCCAGCCCGCTGATCTTTACGGCGGCGACATGGAGGCCATCGACTTCGTGATCGAGGCGGCCACCGAGCGGCCCGAGATCAAACGAGAGATCTTCAGCGCGCTGGATCAAAGCTGTCGCGCCGGCGTCATCCTGGCCACCAATACGTCGTCCATCAGCATCACCGGCATCGGCGCCGCCGTCACCCGCCCCGATCGCGTGATCGGCATGCACTTCATGAATCCGCCGCCGCTGATGAAGCTGGTGGAGATCATCCGCGGCCTGCCCACGTCGGACGCCACGTATGAAACGACGCGCGCCCTGGCCGAGCGGCTGGGAAAGACCACGGTCAGCTCGCGCGACATCCCGGGATTCATCGTCAACCGAATTCTGATGCCGATGTTGAACGAGGCGTGCTTTGCTCTGTTCGAAGGCATCGCCGTGGAGAAAGACATCGACGTGGCCATCAC